>CALFNR010000059.1:0-20488 GCA_937903005.1 uncultured Lachnoclostridium sp.
CATATTCTTCATTGTACTGATTTAACTCTTTGTCTATACTTAGGCTTTCTCTATCAACCCAACAGGATGCTGAAGTTCCACCCCAGTTACAGCCAATAATACCAACTGTAACACCTAGTTCTTTGGAAATTCTTCTTGCGAAGAGATATGCAACTGCTGACCAGCGTTTCACATCCTCTGTTCCAAACTTGTACCATCTAGACTTATTTTCTGATTCATAGAAAACCTCATCTTTTATGGAATGTTTTTCTGTGTAATAGTAGCGAACTTTAATCTCTTTATCCTGCTCTAAAATTTCTTTGCTTTCGGCACAGTCTTTCACTTCAAGTTCCATGTTGGACTGTCCGCCTGCAAGCCAGACTTCTCCAATGGCGATATCGTTAAAGATAACTTTTTCTTCTTCGCATGTTATGGTCATCGTACAGCCTTCTGCTGCTTGCATTGGTGGGAGGATGGCTTGCCACGAGTCATTTTCTACTATTGTTGTGGACTGATTCTTGCCTAAACTCACTGTAACAGTGGCACCGTTTTCTCCTGAACCAAAGACTTTTATGTTCTTCTCCCTTTGCAGTACCATGCTGCTTGAAAATACTTTTGCTACTTTGAATTTGCTCATATATATGTTCCCCCTATATTTAACCTGCATTTTTAAACGGCAATGAAAGCTTTCTAAAATCATGCGATGTGTTGCTTGAAAAAAATTTGATAAATATATCATTCACCATACTATCACACATCAGATATTTCTCACCTTTCATTGTATTCTTACCAGTAGGCTTTGTTGTAAATATGTATCCACGATACTCTTTTACTGGAAAGACATATCGCATTTGCTCCTCAATAATACCAATAAGAAAGTCTGCATATTTTCTTCCAAATCGAATCTGTTCCTTTGCTTTATTCGTATTTTTAGATTTCAATTCAATTATATAAACTACGATTTTATCTTGCTTAATTACCAGCAATAATTTATCATTTACCTTAATCGTTTCCTTAAACAAATAAATCTGTCTTGGTTCTAAATCCATTATGTGGTTGTTACTCATCCTCTACTCCTTCACAATAAGTATAATAAATATCATCCGATGCTTGGTTCATACTATTGATGACCTCATCAAACATATCCATTTTCATGCCTTCCTCATCAACTTGTACTGGTTGAATCTATTACTTAAGAGTATTAGATTATTCAATTCTCTGATAATGTAATCGCTGTGTGTAGAAATGGTAGTGGATACTTTTTCTAACTATTATATAATAACATTCTACTATTTTCCGTGTTTTTCTCGCCTCATATCCTCAAAAATTTGTGCAATACCATTGTATTCAAAAAAATAACCCCGTCAGAGTTTTTCTCACTCCAACCAGGTTATCCATCACCCAACCACATCACGCACATCCTCAATTAACACTTCCTGCAACTGTTCCTTAGTCGGTTCCTCAATCTTTACCAGACGATTCGCCTGATTAATCAATATCTTCTCAAACACATTCCGAACACCTCTGGCATTACCAAACGCCCTTCGTCTATCCTCTGACATTCCTTCAATCTGTTCGAGAACATCCTGTCTTGCTTCTTCACTAATGACGATTCCATCTCTTTTGGACATATACTCCATAATATCCATCAGTTCCAAACAAGTATAATCCGCAAAACCAATAAACTTATTAAATCTGGAAATAAGCCCTGGATTTGCCTCTAGAAACGTCTGCATTTCTTCTTTATACCCAGCCACAATTACAACCAGGTCATCACGATTATCTTCCATCAATTTCACAAGCGTATCAATGGCTTCCTGCCCAAAATCATTTCCACCCAATTGATTACTTAAGGCATATGCCTCATCAATAAACAAAATGCCTCCAATAGCACTTTCCACAACTTCTCTCACTTTCAGAGCCGTTTGCCCAACGTAACCCGCTACCAAACCAGAACGGTCTGTCTCCACAAGATGCCCTTTTGACAACAGACCTAACTCCTTATAAATCTTAGCAATCAGTCTTGCAACCGTTGTTTTACCTGTTCCTGGATTCCCTGTAAATACCATATGATACGTCATCTCTGTCACTGCCATATTGTATTTTTCACGCATCTTTTTTACTTTAATCAGGTTAATCAAAGAAGTAACTTCTTGTTTTACCTCTTTCAGTCCAATCAAATTATCAAGTTCATCCAGATATTCATCTAATCGCTTGGCAGATTCTGATCGCTTTAAAAGCTGATTTTTCTTTTGCTCCTGTTCCATCTCCTGTTTCATGGATTCAATTCTTTCCTGCTGCCTAAGCTTCATATTCTGAAATCCACATTCACAGTCTAATTCTTCGTAAAACCCCATATCTAAACGATCTGTACTGATTTTCTTAAACCAGTATCTCTGATCTAGCATAAGGTTCACATCACAATTATTTAAAAATACACTGATTTGCTTAAAATATTCTTCTGCAACCTTTAGTGTATCGTTGTTCTTTCCACTATTCAAGTACAAAATTCCCAATACTACGTTGATGAAACAGTCAAATACCACACCAGATAATCTGGTATTTTGTTCTCTATCGTACACTCCACATAATTGCAGAATAATAGGAGGTGATTTTAATACACGTTTCATTGCACAAACAACGGCCTGTTCTACATTTCCATTCAATTTCAACTCATATGGATTGGAATCCATAAGCTGCAGCGTATATCTGCTTTCTTCTACCCCAAAACCATTTGCTTGTAAGGAAATTTGAACTAACACAGCTTGAAGATAAGTATCGAGCATTTCGCATATGGGCAGTTTTATAATCTTCTCTGGTTCATCCCAATACCCAGCACAAGACAACGTTTCACAGATTTCTTTTAGCTTTTTATAATTTACTCTTCCTAGCTCCATTAAGCGTTCATTTGATAAAGATTGCTGAACCATGTTATTCTCCTTTCCAATTTTTTCACATAATCTACCTTATTATAGACGAATTTTTCGCAGTATACAACCTCTATAAGAAAATCTCATCCGTATATAGTTCCATTTTCCTACGAAGTGCTTCATATTTTTTAAGCATAAGCTTGACTTGGTCTTCTTCGAAACGTTTGGATACTTCATTGGCAATCATTAAAATATCTGCATCTTTATAAATATCTGCTAATTTGAATTCCAACATACCACTTTGCCGAATTCCAAACATGTCACCTGGCCCTCTAAGTTTCAAATCTTCGTTGGCAATGTGGAAACCATCATTGGAATGGTTTAAAACTTCTAAACGTTTCTGACTCTCTTTACTATTGGAACCATTGATAAAGATACAATAAGACTGATGCGCGCCTCGCCCAACACGGCCTCTCAGCTGATGGAGCTGTGCAAGACCAAATCGCTCCGCATTTTCTATCATCATAACAGTTGCATTTGGCACATTCACACCAACCTCAATTACGGTGGTAGACACTAATACATGTATGTCACCTCTTGCAAAACGTTCCATAATTTCATTTTTTTCTTTCGGTTTCATCTTTCCATGAAGATAAGCAACAACATACGCCGGCGGAAGTTCATGCGCCAGCTTTTCTGTATAATCTACCACATTTTCAGCTTCCATATTCTCACTTTCTTCGACCATAGGACAAATGACATATGCCTGGCGACCAGCTGCTATTTCTTTCGCAATGAATTCGTATGCTTTCGGACGATAACTGGTGTTAACCACGCAGTTTTTAATTGGAAGACGATTTCTAGGTAATTCATCAATTGTGGAAACATCCAGATCTCCATAAAGAATGAGTGCCAATGTTCGCGGAATTGGTGTGGCTGACATAACAAGTATGTGTGGTTCCTTTCCCTTATTGGACAATGCTTCTCTTTGCTTTACACCGAAACGGTGCTGCTCATCGGTTACAACCAAACCTAGATTAGCGTATTCCACTTTTTCCTGAATTAAAGCGTGAGTTCCAACTACAATCTGAACTTCATTTTCTTTTATCTGAGCGTACATGAGCCTTTTTTCTTTTGCCGTCATAGACCCTACTAGCAATCCTACTTTGATTCCAAATGGCTCAAGTATTTCTTCTAAAGACTCCAAATGCTGTTTTGCCAGCACTTCAGTTGGAACCATCATACATCCTTGAAAGCCGTTTGCTGCCGTTTGTAATAAGGCAAGTGCTGCCACAACGGTTTTTCCTGAACCAACATCTCCCTGAACCAAACGATTCATCTGCTGATTACTACATAAGTCTTTCTCGATAGCTTTCCAGACCTTCATCTGTGCATTGGTTAACTGATATGGTAATCCAGCAATCATATCTTCACATTCTTTTACCGCTTCCATTTGAAAATTCGATATTTTCACTGCTTTCTGCTTCTTCAAATAGTTTAAAGCTAGATTAAATAAGAAAAACTCATCAAATACAATTCGACGCCTTGCTTCCAGCATCTCTTGCTGATTCTTTGGAAAATGAATTTTCTGAACAGCACTTTTATATTCAATCAATTCACATTCCTTACGCAACTCAACAGGGAGATAATCCTTCTCAAATTCTGCATTTTTTAATGCCTGTACTACTGCCTTCTTAATTACATTATTGGTAATTCCGAATGTCAAACCATAAATCGGCTGCATTACGTACTTATTATTCTGATAGTTTTCCTTAGTCAAAAACACAGGCTGATCCATCTGTAACAACCCATTTTTTCGAACTACTTTTCCTCTTAATAAATACTTACTCCCCATCTTTAACTGATTCATTACAAATGGCATATTGAACCAGGTAAGAAGAATCGTCCCGGTAGAATCCCCTACTCGGCACTGGACTAAAGTTAAATTACGGACTTTTCTTTTCTGAGGCAATGCTACAACAGAAACCTCAATTACTGCTGTTTCCTCTTCCTGCAAAGACTGGATGGAGCGAATCTCACCATACACATCATAGTTTCTAGGATAGTGTTCAAGTAAGTCCTGTACTGTATATATTTCTAATTTGGCTAACCCTTTCTGTGTCTTCTCTCCAATTCCCTTTACTGCTGTAATTTCTTCTTCAAATCTCATAATTCCTCCCATTAAAAGAAGAGAAATGCAGATAATTTCCGCATTTCTCTTTATCTTCCGAAATTTTCTCTATTCTACTGAAATCATATAATAGTAGATTGGCTGTCCACCACACAGGACTTCAACTTCAATGTCAGAATGTGCACTCATAAGCTCTTCTGCAATCTCATTGGCATCTTCTTCCTTTATTTCTTCTCCATAATAAAGACTTACTAATTCGCTGTCTTCATCTAACATAGATTCAATCAATTCTTTTGTTGTATCTTTAATAGATTCGCCTACTGCAGCAATCTTAGAATCATCGATACCCATGATATTACCCTGCTTGATCGTCTTTCCATCAATGGATGTATCACGAACTGCATAAGTCACTTGTCCAGATTTTACATTTTTCATAGACTCTTCCATGAATTGTGCATTTTCTTCCGGTGTTTTGTCAAATACAAAATTAATCACTGCTGTAATTCCTTGAGGAATCGTCTTGGAAGGGATGACGATAATTTTCTTATCTTCCGTTAACGCCTGTGCCTGTTTTGCAGCTAAAATAATATTTTTATTATTTGGAAAAATAAAGATTGTATCTGCATTTACCTGATCAATGGCATTGAGCATATCTTCCGTACTTGGATTCATTGTCTGGCCACCTTCAATTAGGTAATCTACACCAAGTCCCTTGAAAATCTCGCTTAAACCTGCACCAGCGGAAACACTGATAAAACCAACTTCTTTACGAGGCTGTTCCTCTTTCTTTGCTTCCTGCGCCTGTACTTCTGCCTTCTTCTGGGCGTCTTTTATTACTTTTTCGTGATGTTCTTCACGCATATTATCAATTTTCATACTAGTGAGGGAACCGTAAGTTAACGCTTTCTGAATTGCTAGTCCCGGATCATTAGTATGTACATGAACCTTGACAATTTCATCATCAGAAACAACTACTAAAGAATCACCGATAGATTCTAAGTAAGCTTTAAACTGTTTCTCAGTGTCCATGTTATACTCTTTTTCTAACATTATAATAAATTCTGTACAATATCCAAACTTAATATCGGCAGTTGAGATATTGGAACTGTCAACTTTACCTGTTGGAGCAGATCTTACAGGCATACTAGTCTCAAATGCAACATCAGAAACTTTACCACTTAGCACTTCAAAAGCACCTGTTAATACAGTAACAAGACCTTGTCCGCCAGAATCCACTACACCAGCTTCTTTTAGTACTGGAAGCATCTCTGGAGTACGCTCTAACATTTCCTGCATTGCTTTTAAAACTTCTTCGCAGAACTCAATTAAATCGTCTGTTTCCCCAACTAATTCTTCTGCTTTTGTGGCACCAGCTTTTGCTACAGTTAAAATTGTACCTTCCTTTGGTTTCATAACTGCTTTATAAGCTGTTTCTACTGCCCTTTCAAATGCTTTTGCCATAGTAGGCACATCAACAGCATCCTTGTCCATAATTTCTCTTGTAAAGCCTCTAAAAAGCTGAGATAAAATAACGCCTGAATTTCCTCTTGCTCCACGCAAGGAACCGCTGGAAATAGCTTTTGCAATATTTTCTATGGTAGGATTATCAATACTATTCACTTCCTTAGCAGCAGACATAATTGTCAAAGTCATGTTTGTCCCTGTATCGCCATCTGGTACTGGAAAAACATTTAACTCATTAATGTAGTCCTTCTTCAATTCGATGCTTTTTGCTCCGGCTAAAAATGCCTTTTGAAACAATGCCGCATCCATTAATTTCATTGCCACTTTTTAATCCTCCTTAATGTGTTATCCTATAATTGTTAGTCTAATATTCTAACGCCTTCTACGAATACGTTAATTGTTCCAACTTTCAATCCTGTAAATTCTTCTACCTTATACTTCACATTGGAAATAAGGTTTTCAGTAACTGCCGCAATGCTTACTCCATATGCAACGATAATGTGCATATCAATCTTCATATCATTATTCTCTATTTCCACATTAACGCCATGACTAATACTTTCTTTTTTGAGAAGTTTAACCAAGCCGTCCTTTACATTAACGGAAGCCATACCAACAATACCAAAGCACTCTACCGCTGCAGAACCTGCATATCTTGCTACTACTTCGTTGTCAATTACAATTTCGCCCATCTCAGTATTCATATGACCTTTCATAGTAACCCTCCATTCCTTTATAAATCTTTTTAATTATACCCTCTTTTTCTCCGTTTGAAAACAAGTTTCTTTCGAGAAGCCATAGTTTTTTATAATTTTTGTAATTACTGTATTTTTTATACATATTATAATATATAACTAAATTTTTATGAGGTTGTTATGAAACATATGCTCGGTTTTATCTTATTCTGGATTGCCATAGGCATGACAATCATGCTTTTTATCACAAATGGTCTTCTTGCTATTTGTATTATAATCTTATGCCTCATATTAGGTTACAATTTATTTTGCTGTTAGAAAATATTTCTATATTTTTCCTAATAAAATTTTGGGCAAACCAGTCTTTTATTCATTGTTTTAAGTCAAAAAGAAGGTGCCACAATAGTGATATTCATCGCCATTCATGACACCTTCCGCCAACTCTGCATTAAGCACGTTCTACTAATCCTGATCTTAAACAAGATGTACATACATACATTTTCTTTGCTCCACCGTTAACTTTAACCTTAACAGATTTCACGTTTGATTTCCACATCTTATTACTTCTTCTATGTGAATGACTCACTTTGATCCCAAAATGAGCTCCTTTTCCACAAACTGCACATTTAGCCATTCCAAAGCACCTCCTTACGCTTTCTAGACATAGCCTTAAAAATCGCTATACATCAAACAAAACCATTCTAACAAAATAATCATAAGAATGCAAGTAAAATTTACGAAAATTTAATTTTAGCGTAGACTCGACAGTTTACTCTTCGGTATCTTCTTTCTCTTCTTCCTTTTTGCCACTGGTAAACTTATTAACAAAATCCGGAACCATATCTAATATTTTTGTAAGGCTATCCTGGTTCTTTACATTAACAAGCTTTGTAACACCATTTTGAATCACAAGAACGGAACTTGGAGTGATCTTTCCTCCCATTCCTCCAGCTCCATTGTTCTTTTTACTCTCCTCTGCAAATGCTCCGGCAGCCACACCAAAGCTTACATCAACTAAAGGTAAAATAATTGTGCCATCTGGAAATGTAATTGCATCCCCGACTACTGTTTTTGTTGTAAGGAAATTGTCCATTCCCTTAAATAATGATTCTAATGCTCCATCATAATTTTTTTGATCAGCCATTGAGCTCCTCCTTTAACTGCTTTCCATCAGCAATAAATTTTTTCACTTCTTTATCAAAATACAAGCTGCCGCCTACCTTTAGAAAACGAAAGACACGCATTCTCCCATGGGCTGTTAAGTCAGCTTCTATTATTTTTTCTTCAAACACTGGATAAATCGATATCTTTGTATTAAAGTACGCTCTTAAGATGCTAATAATTCCAAGAATTTGTCCTGTCTGACAAGGATCTCCTGTCCCGTATCTTATATACCCTCTTAGTTTCGTTGGGGCTATATATTTTAGTATTTCAAATGTCCTTTTAATAAACTTTTTAATCGTACTTCTGGTTCCTTCATCTTTTACAAATGCTAACACTTTCTTTTTCTTTTGATTCAGCTTTATGATGCGATTCTTGATTTTAATACAAATCAGTGGAATGTGATGTACTTTCTCCCGAATAACGTGAATCAAAGACTTTATCTTTTGAATCGGATGAAATCCTTTTTTGTCTTTGCCTTTCTCTGTGTACTTCGTCCCTCTTTTTTCACTAACTGTTTTATTTGAAGCTGTACTCTTTTTTGCCTTTTCATTCGCCTTTTCTTTGGTCTTTTGTACTGTCTTATTCGCTTTGGCATCACTCTGAGTTCTTTTAGCTGTTTCAGCCTTAGCCTGTTTTTTTTCTACATGACTTTGTGTGTGTTTCTTTTGTTTTGCGCTTTTTTCGCTAGGCTTTCTCCTCTGTTTATTTTTGCCTGCCTTTTTATCATTTTCTTTCTTATTCTTTCTAACTGGTATTCCAAATATGCGCAAACAATACTTCATCTGCTTTTCGTGATACTGTATAGATATGTGTACGATATGAAGCAGCCAAGAAATATAAGAATCTGTCTCTACACTCTTATCTACTTTAAGCCTAATCTTATACCTGATTGGCACAAAAATAACTAGCAGAAGCAGGAGCAATAGAAGGCCTAATAAGCCGCCAAGGATTGCTCCTATTATTTTCAAAATCAGCCAAACAATATGCAACCCTTCTCACATCCTATCCTCTTATAAAAACTTATTCATCCTCTTTGAAAAAAGTTCTTACATCTAATCTGCCTGTCTGCTGATAAACATCATTTACAATATCAGCCACTAATTGAATTGCATTTTCCTTATTAGAAGCCAGGCCAATAACCTTTATGTCCTTATGCCTGTAATACCTATATAATAACTCATTGGTGCTATATATGTCCAACAAGTTCTTTTCATTGGAGGCGAGTGCGATACAGTACACCGAAAGGTTTATCTTACGTCTTTCCATTCGCCTCTTAATTTTTCTAAGATTCTTTTTGGTTACAGAATCTAAATATAACGCCGGATACCATTTTATCATATACAACTGACACCCATTTCATTAAACTAATTATTTTCCACCAGCATAGCTCTTAATATTTCGTAACTTGCTTTCTTTTCTGCAATGTCTTTACACAGTTCTAAACTAGTCTGAATATACTCGGAGATTTCTTCTACTCCAGCAAAAAATACAGGCATTCTTGATATTACACTGGCAATTACTGCACGTACAAATCGAATTGAATTGTCATGGAATAATGCGCTTAATTCTTCTACTAACTGAACCGTTTCCTTTTCAGCCATCTCCTCTGTTACTTCTTTGGTGCACTGCTCTTTAAACTCGATAAAAATACTTGATGAAAGTAAATCTCCCACTTTTTCTAAATCGCTGAAATTCCTCTCTAACTGTAATTCTTTTATCTTATCCGCATAAGATTCTCTTACCATCTGAAAACTGCCCATTAGATGCTGAATTCCTGTCATAATTCTTTCAGGCGTTCCTTCAATCTGTTCAAGCTGTTCCATAAGACTTTCAGCTATCATATAATTATCCTCTGCTTTTACCTGTTTTGCAATTGTTATGATAATATCTTTGCAAATTGCTTCTTCTTTTTCCCACTTGCCTTCTTCGTCGCTTTCAGAATCAAAACCGACTAATAGATAGGCATAGAGGCTATTGATTAACTCCTGTAGTGTAACAAAAACTTCTGAAGCGTCTGAAATATCTCTAGCTTTTTCTTTTAATTCATCAAACAAAGTATCAAATTGTTCTTTCTCTAAAGATTCAAAATCTACTTTCTTAAACTTATCAGCAAATGCACCCCAGCTTGCAAAATATTGTCCATCTGACTCAGGTTTATATAATGTCGCACTTGTACGTATCATATATAAATACCCATCTAAGGAGTCTTTTTCACTTCCCTTGTATAAGGAAATACTATTCTTAACCAATTCAAAGAACTTGCTTCTTGCCATACGAACTGGAAGTTGACCAATTACATCTTTAATTTTTTCATTTACGACATAAGTATCTTTAACACCTAAAATATACTGTAAAAGTTCCTGTGCAAACACACTGTCATCTTCTGCAAACTCTTGTTCTGCCTGGTCAAATTTATGTTCAATTCGATTCAGCATATATTCAAATATCATCAATTGATCCGTATAATTCGTAAGAACCTCCATCATACGAATTACTTTTGTACGCTCTGCATCAATTTTTGCTATACATGCGTCTCTGTCAGCACCCTCGTCTAAAACAAAAAGTTCTTCTATTACATCTTCTATAAACTGCACCGTTTCTATTACTTCTTTTTCTTTAAAAAAGCCTTCTTCATGTTGTTCACACATTACATAGTACTGCATCATACTTTGCACTAATGCATAACTACGATATTCCTCTCCTAACATATTAACATAGGATGGCAAATCTTCATTAAGATTCTTTCCATTGTTTAAGCTTTTAATCAATTGTCTCATTTTTGTACTCAAGGTTTCTTAATCCTCCGGTTAATCTTTGTTAACTTTTTAGCATAATAAGCTGACTTCACAAGAAGTCAGCTTATTATGCAATTAATATGTCTATCTTATCAGGTCACTAAAACCCAGCTCTTCATCCATCTTAATACATGGAATACATACTCTTTATTAATAGGCTGTCCTGCTAATACTGGATAGAACATAACAAAAAGAACGAAAACAAGTACCACATAACCAAAGATAACTCCCTTTGGCCACTTCTTTTCTTTTACAAGCAGATACATACAATACGCAACCATAAGAACTACAAATGGTACGCTTGTAAAGTAGTGATAAATAAATGTTGTACGTCCTATAAATACCCATGGAAGGTATTGAGATAAATATCCAATTACTAAAAAGATGGCTGTTTTATCTTTCTTACGAAATGCTCTCTGTACCAAGTAGAAAAATGCAGGTATTCCTGCCCACCATACAGCTGGATTACCAAATGCACTAATACCTTCTGAAACAGTATCACTTACATGCCCACTAAAATACCAAATTGGGCGATACATAATTGGCCATTGCCACCATCTAGATGAATATGGATGATCTTGATGGACGCCCTTATGATAATTAAGCATCAAACTCTGATTATTAAACATCTTAGTGATTACATTCGTCGTTCCCTGTCCATCATTGAATGGAATATAGGAAAGAACATAAATAACAGCAGGTATTGCAACAAACACGATACAACAAAAACCTATTGTCTTCCATGCAAATGCTACAAAATTATTCACAATATACTCATGAGAAATGCCATTGGTACTTCCACTTATATCTTTCTTTGCGTATAAATACTCTCTATATCTCTTTCCTAATGTAACAAAGAAAATAACAGCCAAACCTATGGCAGCATAAACACCAGTCCACTTTGCTGCCATCTGGCATCCCATTAACACACCACAGCAGCCTAATGTAACAAACGTATCTTTTAACTTCGTATCATAAAAGCTTGTTTTATAGTATTTGTACATAAAGTAGTACGAACATATGATAAAGAATGTTACAAACACGTCAATTGTTGCAATTCGAGTCTGGGCAAAATGCATAAAGTCAAATGAAAACATTATGGTCGAAACAATTGCGATCCAAGATTCCTTAAATATTCTTCTAGATAAACTATAGAATATTGGAATCATTGCAATACCGAATAAGATGCCCATAATTCTCCATCCAAATGGATTCATACCAAATAGGCGTACACCAATAGACATAATAATTTTTCCTAGTGGTGGATGTGTCGTTTCATAAGTCCTTAATCCATGAATGTATTCATAAGCGGTACGTGCATGATATATTTCATCAAAATAGGTACTATCACGGAAGGTACTTCTGTCAGGAACCATCTTTTGCTCATCAAACAGATTTGCATACTCACTTGCATTGACAGGCATAATTAACTTGCCATCCGCATCAACTAATGCTAACTCAAATACAACTGCCTCATTGTCCTTATTGCTTAGCCTAACGTACCTTGCCTGAATGTTTAATGCATTTTCACCCCAGCAGAATACACTAACCCACTCATTTTCACCGACACTTTGCCAAGGTCCATCTAACGTATCAGCATACTCAATTGTAAATTTTCTATTCTCAAAATTGCCAAGATAATATTTAAGTGTTTGAACGTACTTTGACTCACCCAAATCCAACGTAATCTGGCCAGCTGGTTCTATTGTAGTCACATCTCCACTATTCACTAACTCCGCAGATCTTGTATATGACCACTGTGTATGTGGAGCATAACGATATCCAATATCATGAAGCGCAAATGCCGAATACACAATCATAATTGCAAGTACAGCGATTGTATCAACTTTAGTCCATTTTGGCATTTTACTTGTTCTTTCTATAACAAATGGTTTCTCTTCTTCCTTTTCCATAACATTGGAATCCAGTGTAACTGACTGCATCTCAACAGCCGTCTCTTTATGCACCATTCGATAAATAACCATTACAATAAATGCTATAAATCCTATAAACAATACTTTTGAAATCAAATTCGGAACTGGCTCTTTGGCACTAAATTTGTTAGGATCGTACATATAGTATACAAATGCCATATTTCCAATCTGTACTAACGTAAATACTGCATATAAAATATAATTTTCAACAAACGGTTTTAAAACAAAAAGCATTAGCAAAATTGCCATTGCATTATACAGGTAGCGTTCATGCATACGTGTACTGAAAGTAAATACAATAATCACAAAAAATGAAGCCAAATAGAAATAATTTGTTTTCTTACGCTTACTTACATAATGCCATACAATTGCTGCAACAGCAAAAAAACCAACAAATATACTTCCCCATGCTCTGCATGAAAGTCCTAAATATGTAGTTGTCTCCTGCGTCCAGTTATAATCAATCATGGTCCAGAAATTATATGCATTAACAGAACAGTATGGGAATGCACTATAGCACTGCTTAAAATTATTCCAAACTGTAGATAATCCCATAGGCAAACATATTAAAATGCCGCCTACTATACTGATAGCAAGACCAATGACAGCATTTACAACTTTTTTCATCTCAAACCCATCGAAAACCAAATCATCTAACACACCAATTACTAGAACTGGTGCGAGAATTACCATCAATGGATTAAGAAGTACTGCTGCAACGAATGAAATAATCGCAAAACCAGATTTTTTCTCATATAAGAACCAGCACATTAACAAAGTACACATGGAAACGATTGAGTCCACCTGTCCAAGAATACTAGTATCCATAATAGCTGCTGGATTCAATAAAAAAGCTGCAGCAAGAATCGTTGCCCCTCGCTTTGTAAAATTTTTCTTCGCTGCTTTAAATATTACAGTAGCAATTATCATATCACAGATAATACTTGGCAATTTAAACAGAACAATTGCAGCGGATGTTCCAATCGTCTGTACGTTCAGTTTAAATAGTTTGCATACTGCACCAATTAACGCCAACACTTGTACTAAAAGTGGTGGAAAACTAATATTTACACCACTTTCATACACACTTTTATAACCATTGTTCAGTAACGTGTCAACTGCCCAGCGAAAATTGCTTAAATCTCCTGACTTGTCATTTGGCTGTATACCAAATGCTGCTCTAAGAAGAAATCCAGCTGCTAATAGAATCATTAGCAGCCATTTGTCCTGTAGTTTAATTGTCTCTTGTGCTTGATTTGAAAGCTTATCCCGTTTCACATAGAAATATGTGTAATACATAAGACACAAAAATACTACGGATAGAAATACCATTACTTCCATTTTCTTTTGACCCCCAATTTATTATTTCACATGCTCATGTGTAAACAGGTGTTCCTGACAGTACTCCAAATTACCTTTACACTTTGAACAATAACGAAATTCTAAGTTTTCTCCATCAAGTTCTGTTCTACCACACACTGCACACTTATGTCTGGTTCCTGCACTTGCCTGATGTACCTCTCTATGAAAAGTCACCTTTCTCTTTTGCATCTTAGGTGAAAATTTCTTGTAATTTCTTGAAGAGAAATAAAATACAAAGAAGTTAATTAATGCAACAAGAATTCCAACTGGAATATAGTATTGCTTTGCTCCCAATGCGCCAAACATAGTGTTTGCAAGAAATACTGCGTCTATAAGGGCAATATATTTTACCTTTATTGGAATTATGCAGTACAATAGCACCTCCACGTTTGGATATAGCACTGCAAACGCAAAAAACATAGACTGGAACAAATACTCCATACCAACATCATAACGTCCCATATATGCTGCTAAAAAGCCTCCAGCTAAATTAATTCCAATATAATATACCAGTCCGCCTAAAATGTTAAAGATAATTCCACTAAGGAAAAACAAATTAAAGCGGAAAGCTCCCCATGCATTTTCCAAGGAACGTCCTATATATAAATAAAGTGAAACTTGTATTGCAAAAAATAAGATGTCTACTATACTCCTGATAGAATACGGTTTAAAAATAAAAGTTACAAGTCTCCATATCTGCCCCTTAAATATCATGCCAAAATCTAAAGCGCCAAAGTTTTCATACATCATATAGCCATAAGGAACATAATTATAGATAGCCGTACTCAACACCCAAACAAGCATAAAGTATTTCATCAAATCCGTTATGGCGTATTTATAATACTTTCGTTCCAGTTTATTAATAAATTTCATACAATTCCTCTTTCCCTGTCACATTAAAACATGTCTTTTTTCGCAAATAATCTTGCCACAAGCACAGTTAGTATTAACGTTGCAAGAGTAACGATTCCAAACCCGTATTTGTAATTTCCCAATGGGATATGCGCAAAATTCATGCCATACAAACTAAATACCATAGTAGGAATACTCATGACAATGGTAATGGTTGCTAAAGTTTTCATAATAATATTAAGGTTATTAGAAATTACAGAAGCAAATGCATCCATCATTCCACTTAAAATGCCACTATAAATATTAGCCATCTCAATTGCCTGTTTGTTCTCGACAATAACATCTTCCAGAAGTTCTTTATCCTCTGGATATTTTTTAATGCTTTCTGTTCGAAGCATCTTTTCTAACACAACTTCATTAGAACGAAGTGATGTTGTAAAGTAAACTAGACACTTCTCTAATTCTAAAAGTTCAATTAATTCACGATTCTTAGTGGAAATATGAAGCTGTTCTTCAATTTCTTCACTTTTTCGATCAATTATCTTTAAATATTGTAGATAAACTGACGCATTCTTATATAAGATCTGTAAAATAAATCTTGTCTTCTTAAATGTATAAAAACCACGAACTCTACCTTCCATAAAACTTTTAAGTATTGGTGTTTCTTCCAAACAAACTGTTATTAATGCGTTCTCTGCAAGAATAATACCAAGCGGCATGGTCACATAACGCTCTCTTCCGTTCTTTTCTTCTACACTTGGAATATCCACTAATACTAATGAATAGTCATCTTCAATCTCTAAACGGGAACGTTCTTCCTCATCCAGTGGTGCTCGCAAATGATCAATATCCACTTCAAACTGTTCTGATACTTCCAATAGTTCAGTAGGTGAAGGATTCGCAAGTGCAATCCAACATCCATCCTTATAGTCTTTTATCTGTCTTAATCCATCATCAAATGTTTTAAAAATCTCAATCATAACTTACTCCTTCCACTGCATCAGAGAGTAAGTTCAGCCTCGTTTCTATAGCTGAAATTCTCAAATGCAGATATTGAATCTTTAATTTTACTAATATTCCAGCGCAAACTCGGTCCAGATTCCATAAACCCACATCCTTTCTCAGCCAATACTGTTTCAAACTATTTGAATATTTGCAATCATTATAATTATATGTGTATTGTATAGCTTTGTCAAACATAAATAGCTCAATATTCTATCAGATAATACATTGATTTTCCTTAGTAATCCGCTATAATTTTCTCATATACAAACACTATAAACTGTAGCAAAAATACACACCAAACCAAGGAGGACTAACCTTATGATACATATTTTTGACCGTAATTATTATCATTTTTATGGAAGAATTCTAATAAAAAACGAGATGGCTTATCTAGGCTTTACCAATTCCGCCGTCGAATTTTACGTAAAGGGCGACAATAACCATAGCACTATAGTTACAGCCACTATTGAAAGTGATGTTGAGAAGCAAGTTGACTGGACAAGACTTAAAGTCTATGTAGATGATGAGTTAACAACAAAAGATCCGATTGTTTTGGACGAAATGGTAAAAACTTACGAAATAGCAACGTTAAACGACACAGATGTTCATAAAATTACAATTATTAAAATTACGGAAGCCCAAATGTCCTATGCTGCATTCCGTAGCATTGATATTGAAAACGGCACACTTCTCCCTCTTCCATCCGAGAAAGACACCAGAGTCAAAGTCGAATTCATTGGTGATTCTATAACATGTGGATACGGTGTTCTGGGAGAACCTCATTCAGAATTTCATATTAGAGAAGAAGATGGCGAACTCTCTTACGCTGCCTTAACTGCCAAAGAACTGAATTTAAATGCTCGCTACACCGCTGTATCCGGTCACGGTGTCTACTGCGAATACACTGGCAACGTGGAAGGTACCGTTCCAAGAGTTTATCCTTACACAAACTATTGGGTCGATCCAACTATCGAATACGATTTCCAAGACTTCACCCCAGACCTAGTTGTCATTAACTTAGGAACCAATGATTCAAGATTTCTTGGAGATGAAGCCATTCAAGAAAAATTTATAACCTGCTACATTGACTTTATTAAATTCATCCGTTCCAAATACCCAAAAACCAAGTTTTTATGTATCTGTGGAACTCTCTGCACAGAAGCTTTTCCACTAATCCAAAAAGCCTGTGATTACCTAACCAAACAAGGCTATGAAGACATCTACACCATGGAACTTCCATTCCACAACGTAGAAGAAGATGGTCAAGCCTCCGAACATCCAAGCCTAAAAACCCACCAAAAAGACGCCAAGCGTTTAGTTGCCAAAATAAAAGAAATCATACCAGAGCTAGCATAAAACAGGGTAAAGTTATTAACAAATATGTTATAGAGAACTCGTTTTCTCGTTAGACCTTCAATTTGGTCGTTCACAAATTCACACAGACCTAACGTTTGCCAACCACCCGCAAAACAACTATCTCGCGAGTCGCGCATTCAAGCCCCCTATCGTTTCCTTTTATTCCAATCAAAAACGATAGGGGGCTTGACTAAGCAGCGAACGAGATAGTTGTTTTCCCCCCTTTACTTTTACTCTCAAATCATTTAAACTTAATTACAAATTTTTTAATTGGAGGAATAAAAATGCAAAATCCTATTGTAACATTCGAAATGGAAAACGGCGATATCATCAAAGCAGAATTATATCCAGAAATCGCTCCAAATACAGTGAAAAACTTCATTTCACTTATCAACAAAAACTACTATGATGGTTTAATCTTCCATAGAGTCATCAACGGCTTCATGATTCAGGGTGGTTGTCCAAACGGAAACGGTATGGGTGGCCCAGGATACCAAATCAAAGGCGAGTTCAGCCAGAACGGTTTCACAAACAACTTAAAACACACAGAAGGTGTTCTTTCCATGGCTCGTTCCATGATGCCTAACTCCGCAGGTTCTCAGTTCTTTATCATGCACAAAAATTCTCCACACTTAGATGGACAATATGCTGCATTTGGTAAAGTAACAGAAGGTATGGATATTGTGAACAAAATTGCTGAAGTAAAAACAGATTACTCTGATCGTCCTGTACAGGAACAGAAAATGAAAAAAGTAACAGTTGAAACTTTTGGCGAAACTTATGATGAACCAGAGAAAATGTAATAGATGATATGCTAAGGGAGGGGTTGTCGCACTAACTTTTTTTGTGACATTCCCCTTTCTTATTAAATTCCTATTTCATCCTCTTTTCCATCACATCCACTATCGTTTCTAATATCTTTATTCTCGCATAATACTTGGAATTTGCCTCCACAACATGCCAAGGTGCATAATTCGTTGATGTTTTCACCAGCATTTCATCAATAGCCAGCTCATAATCATCCCATTTCGCACGGTTACGCCAGTCCTCTTCCGTTATTTTCCATTGTTTCTCTGGTGTATTCTGCCGTTCTTCAAACCGCTTCTGCTGCTCATCCTTATCAATATGCAGCCAGAATTTAAGCACTACATAACCATCTTCACACAGACTTTCTTCCATCTGATTAATCTCGGTATACGCTCGCGTCCATTCCTCTTTCGTTGCAAACCCTTCCACTCGTTCTACTAGAACACGGCCATACCAGGTTCGGTCAAAAATTGTCAAGTGTCCTGTTTTCGGGAACTTCGACCAGAACCTCCAAAGATAGTGATACTGCCTTTCCAGATCATTAGGCGATGAGATAGGCACTACTTCATACCCTCTCGGATCGATTTTTTCCGTAATTCGCTTAATTGCCCCACCTTTACCTGCTGCATCCCAGCCCTCTAACGCAATAATAACCGGCACTTTTTCTCGATACATGCGATTATGCAGCGTAACAAGTTTCTTTTGCAATTCCTCTAGTTTTGTCTTATATTCCTCTTTTTTCATGTCCTTAGACAAATCAACACCTTGTAACACCTTAGTTTGAAACGGTAAATTTTCCTGTAGCTGTTGCCTTTCTTCTGTTTTCGCTGCCTGCCTAACCATTGTCTTTTGCAGTGCATTCTCCATATCTTTCACTAATATACTAAGTATCTTGGCAGTTGCATAACGTTTATCCGTTGCTTCTATGATATTCCATGGTGCATCTGGCGTATCGGTTTCCACAAGCATTCGGTCAAAAGAAGCTTTTCGTTCTTCATAATTTTTATTTTCTTTCCAGTCCTTTCTCTCAACTCTCCACCTTGTATCATCTGAACTTTCCAGCTTATCAAATCGCTCTTTTTGTTCCTCTTTACTAATATGCAGAAAGAATTTAATCAAAACACATCCATCTTTGGTAAGCTGACTCTCAAATGAGTTTATTTCATCATAAAGGACCTGTAAGGGAACATCTTCGTCTTTTCGTTTTTTCTCCAACACTCTAGAATACCAGCAGTTATTGAACAAATGGATTCTGCCTTTTGGGGGTATTGTATTCCAGAATGGCCAGAAAAAAGAATGTCTCTTTTCTTCCTCTGTTTCCTCCTCTAAGGAAATCACACGAAATCCCCTTGGATCAAGCGGATGTATAATCTCATTAATAAGGGTTCCTTTTCCAGATGCCGACCATCCTTCCATTACAATACCAACCGGTATTTTTGCATCTTTTAATTCTCTCTGTAACAACGACAGTTTCATAGACAGTTCTTCCACTGTCTTTTTATATTCATGTTTGGTTAAGCTCTGGCTTAAATCGATCTGATCTAACATGTGTTACCTCCAGTTCTTTTTCATTTTCTCTCATATTAGTGTTACAAAAAGTACTTACTTTATGACTTATTCTGCAAATATATCTACCAGATCCCATCCAGATTCTTTGTAATATTGAATTGACAACTTATGCTTCCTTACATACATTTTATTGAAAATAGAGCAATACCATAAAAAAGACAAAGAGCTTTTTTCATACTCTTTGTCTTTTTTCTAACATTTTTACACTAAAAATATTTTTTACATCCCCATAAATTACTCTTCTTCAAATACACATATTCATTGTATGCCTTTTCAAGAATTTGTTTTTCATTTGAAAATTTTAATAGATGAAAGGCCTCATGAAACTTGTAATAACCAGAATCCATAAAAAATTCTTCACGTTGTGGTTTGCTATAGTAACTATCAGCCATCATTAAATACCAATGAACATCCTTTGTTACTGTATCCTGAGGCGTATTAAAATTATATTGGCTCTTACCGACATATTTGATAATAGATGCTGAAACTCCCGTCTCTTCTTTTA
>CALFNR010000060.1:0-20707 GCA_937903005.1 uncultured Lachnoclostridium sp.
CACAGTAATAGGTACTTTACGATTTCTATCTACACGAACGTAGAATATGTCATTTGAATCTGTTTCATACTCTAACCAAGCACCACGGTTAGGAATAACTGTACATGAATAAAGCTCTTTACCAATCTTATCATGGCCAATAGCATAGTATATACCAGGGGAACGTACTAATTGGCTAACGATAACTCTTTCGGCTCCATTAATAATAAATGTACCTGTAGCTGTCATTAATGGTAAGTCACCCATAAATATATCATGCTCGTTGATTTCTTCACTTTCTTTATTGTGAAGTCTCACTTTTACTTTCAGTGGAGCTGCATATGTTGCATCTCTTTCTTTACACTCCTCGATGGAATATTTCACATCATCGGTACATAGTGTAAAATCAACAAATTCTAAGCTTAAGTGACCACTATAATCCGAGATTGGAGAAATGTCTCTGAAAACTTCATGTAGCCCTTCTTCTAAGAACCATTTGTAAGAATCTGTCTGCACTTCAATTAAATTAGGCATCTCTAAGACTTCTTTTTGTCTAGAAAAACTCATTCTTACACCGTTACCAACTTTTACTGGACGAATTCTGTTTTTTTCCATTGACGCTCTTCACCCCTTGAATATTTTTATGTTTTTTTGAATAAACGGGCTGTCCAGGCCCTCAATATCGTCATAATCAATATTGTTATTCAAACAAATACTTTACTGTTTTTAAATTGTGTGATATAATCATATTAAATAGAAATTATAGCACACGACACCACAATAGTGCATTTTTCATCTTAGCATAACCTTGTCAAGATGTCAAGCATTATCTATGGTGTTTTTTGTTTTTTAGATATAAAGTTTCTATATAAAATATTGCCAACTTGAATCTTCTTAAACACTTCAAATTAATACAATAGCTTTACATAAAAAAAGACAATGTTTCTATATAAACAAAAAAATCTAGCAACTTAATAGTCACTAGATTTTTTTCTATATACAATGCAAATTCACTCAAATTATTTAAGAGTAACTTTAGCACCTTCAGCTTCAAGTTTAGTTTTGATTTCTTCAGCTTCTTCTTTGCTAGCGCCTTCTTTAACAACTTTAGGAGCTCCGTCAACAACTTCTTTCGCTTCTTTTAAGCCTAAGCCTGTTGCTTCACGAACTACTTTGATAACTTTAACTTTGTTAGGGCCAACTTCTGTTAACTCTACGTCAAATTCAGTTTTTTCTTCAGCTGCTTCACCAGCACCGCCTGCTGCTGCAACTACAACACCTGCTGCTGCAGAAACACCAAATTCTTCTTCACATGCTTTTACTAAATCATTTAATTCTAAAACAGTCATACCTTTGATTACATCGATAAATTCTTGAGTTGTCATTTTAACATACCTCCATATTAATTCTAAATTTATATTTTCGTTTTACTTTTAATACCAATCCTAAGAACTAAGCTTCTTTCTGTTCTGCAATCTGATTAAGAACACGAGCGAAGTTTGTAATAGGGGATTGTAAGCTTCCAAGTAATTTGGAAACAAGTTCGTCTCTTCCTGGGATGTTAGCAAGAACTTTGCATCCGTCAACATCATAGAAAGTACCTTCTACTACTGCACCTTTGAATTCAAGTGCTGGAGCATCTTTCATAAACTTATTAATAACTCTTGCAGGAGCTGTAGCATCATCAATACCGAAAGCTACTGCACTAGGTCCATCTAACTGACCATCTAACTGCGCGAAATCAGTTCCTTCGAATGCACGTTTCATTAAAGTGTTTTTGTATACTTTGTATACAACTCCAGCTTCTCTTAATGCTTTACGAAGTTGAGTATCCTGCTCTACAGTTAATCCACGATAATCAACTAACACTGCTGATGAAGCATTAGCCACATGTCCTTTGATTTCGTCTACGATAGGTTGTTTTAATTCTACCTTTGCCATTTTGCTTTACCTCCTTATAGAATGATAACGCCGCAAAACTTATTCGTCTTCTGAACGATTTATTCAAACTTATTACATAAGCATGAAAAAACTCTCTGTCAAAGACAGAGAGTTTGAATAGTCAAATCATACTAACAAATTCCTCGGTAGGCGTTTTCTCCTTATGCCTTGCGGCACCTACTGTCTTCGGCGATATTGGCTTTCGCTAAAACCTTTGTCAGTATAACACAGACATTGTTTGTTGTCAACTCTATTTCTTACAACTAAGTTTGAAATTTATTTATATCTTTCACTTTCCTTTTGAGAAAACTATCCTATCGTGATGTTTCCTCCTCCCGCCCTAAATGCAGCCGCGATTGAATGAACACTCCAGTTATCATATGAAACGGATGAATTCACCATCTTGTAACACGTAAATACCACCGAACAAGTCTTACTGTCTCCAGATATAGAGCTCGACATATGATATGGATAATAATATGGCGCTGTAGTATGTCCATAACCATAATCATCGATACTTGAATAACGCGATGCTCCATCTGCATAATATGTTGTTGCCGTGATTGATAGGTAATTGCTAGAAGAATAATATGCTTTCTGGGTTCCTGTCGTCGCCTTAATTCCATTGCTATCAATGCCCATATATGCATTTCTGATATACTGCTCATAATCTTCAATATCCGTACTCAATATATCTTCAATTACCTCATCTCGGTTCATACTTGCTGTTGTAATTACATCATTGGTAGGGAATGCAAATCCTGTCCCTAGTTCTTCATTTAAGTTATTAAGAATCTGTGTATACGGCTGAATAGCAGGCAATTCCGAAATCTCTATCAGGCCGCCATCCGATGCCTTAATATCCATACTTTCCACCATAACACTTACTAACACTAGACATAAAAATATTACTGAACATATTTTCTTATTCATAGTATTCCTCCTCTTAATCGTATTTACCCTACCTATTTCATCCTTTCAATTGCATTCTTTATACCTTCCAAATCCGAATAAAAATGAAGCAGGTACTCTACCTTATCATATACAAAAACTACATAATAAGACTCATCTTTGTGTGTTTGTTCTCTCCGCGACTGCTCTTTTGTTTTTTCAAGAATTAATACATCTGTATTCAAGTTCAAGCTTTTGTAGCGTTCTATTACCTTATACTTTTCCTGTACATGAAATGTTTTCTTCTCTTCTCCATAGTCATAGGATACATAATCATTTTCATCCTTATATGTAAGCTGCCCCGTAGACACATTATCGTCTACTGAAAAATACAACGTATATGAAATTGGAAGCACTTCTTTACTTGTCTCTGTATCAATTAGCATATTAATACTTCCAGCCACATGATCCTGCACTTGAAAATTAACTTGATTATTTTTTTCTTTATAGTCACACCCAAACTCTAATACATCCATATTTAAATTTTTTTCTAAACTTGCAAGCGTATCATAAGGTTTATATTGAAACAATGTTCCCTCAAACATTATTTCCTGTAAATCATTAGGTATTGTAAGATGAACCGAATCTAACGGTGCAAGTTCTATCATTTCTTCATTTACGCTTACAAATCGAATTAATTCATGGAATATTTTACGGGCATATACTCTTGTAGGTCCTAACATAAAAAATATCAATATAATTAAACATGCGGCAGAAACTACATATCGTCTTTGAATCAAACGTCTTTTCATAGAAAATCGGGAGTTTTTGCTAAGTTGTAATATCTGTTTCTTTTTTTCCTCTGATAACGTTATCTTATCAAACATTGAATGATAAGCATCATTCATACTCGTCCTTCCTTTCTAATTCAATTTTCAGTTTTTTTCTGCCACGCTGTAACCAACACCCTATTGTACTTACACTCTTATTCAGTATAAAGCCAATTTCCTTTAAAGAATAGCCCTCGTAATAGTATAAGTATAATACATTTTTATACTTTGCATCCAATTGAAAAAGTTCACTCATAACATGTTCTTCTTCCTTTGTAAATGCAAATTCTAAATCGTTTATAGGCACTTCCTTCCTAAAGCGTGCTAGCTTATTTCTATTCTTACAATTATTAATTGTAATTCGTATAAGCCATGCCTTTGCATGTTCTTCACTTTCAAATTTTACTCGCTTTTTTATATACTGCAAAAAAGCATCTTGCACAACATCTTCCGCCTCACTTTTATTGTAAAGGTTCTGGTAAGATATTCTCAAGAGCATATCCGAGTATGTATTCACCATATTTTCAAAATAATCACTGTCGACAGATGATTCCTTGAACAACAAATTCTCCTCCTTTCACTTATAATACAACTTACATACCAAATATTATGCAGAAAACGAGATTTTTTTTATTTTTTTTAAATTATTTATTTTTTTTATTTTTAACATTAAATTCAAATTCAGTGATCAAAAAAAGAGCATACACGTACATGTATGCTCTTCTCATCAAAGAATTAACCTAATTTTGTAGTATTAACTTTTACACCAGGTCCCATTGTAGAAGCTAATGTAACACTTCTTAAATACTGACCTTTAGCAGAAGCTGGTTTTGCTTTAATAATTGCACCCATTAATGTTGCGAAGTTTTCATTTAACTGTTCTTCAGTAAATGAAGCCTTACCAACAGGTACGTGGATAATGTTTGTCTTATCCAATCTATACTCGATCTTACCAGCTTTAATGTCATTAACAGCTTTTGTAACATCCATTGTTACAGTTCCTGCTTTAGGGTTAGGCATTAAACCTTTTGGTCCAAGTACACGACCAAGACGACCAACAACACCCATCATATCTGGAGTTGCAACAACAACGTCGAAATCTAACCAACCTTCGTTCTGGATCTTAGGAATTAACTCATCTCCACCAACGAAATCTGCTCCAGCTGCTTCAGCTTCAGCAACTTTGTCACCTTTAGCGAATACAAGAACTTTAACAGTTTTACCTGTACCGTGTGGTAAAACTACAGCTCCACGTACTTGTTGATCAGCATGACGTCCATCAACACCAAGTCTGATATGCGCTTCAACTGTTTCATCGAATTTTGCAACAGCTGCTTTCTTTACTAAACTTACAGCTTCTTCAGCATCATAGAAAGTTCCTCTATCGATAAGTTTAGCAGATTCTATATACTTCTTTCCTCTTTTCATTCTATTAACCTCCTGTGGTAGTATCGGGGACGATTTAAGACACCAAGTGCCATTCCCTCCCACGTATAACGATCTGCGGAATAATCTTTTTTTCTTTACCTTAAATATTATTACTAATTCATATTTAAACTATTTTAAATTAATCTTCTACTACGATACCCATACTTCTTGCAGTACCAGCAATCATGCTCATTGCTGCATCAAGGCTTGCTGCATTTAAGTCAGGCATTTTTAATTCTGCAATTTCTTTGATTTTATCTTTAGAAATTGTAGCAACCTTAGTCTTGTTAGGAACACCTGAACCAGACTGAATGTTACAAGCTTTCTTTAATAAAACTGCTGCTGGAGGAGTTTTACATACGAAGCTGAAACTCTTATCTTGATATACTGTGATTACAACTGGAATAATCATGCCATCCTGATTAGCAGTTCTAGCATTGAAATCCTTTGTAAACTGAACAATATTAACACCATGTTGTCCAAGAGCAGGACCAACAGGTGGAGCTGGTGTAGCCTTTCCAGCAGGAATCTGTAATTTTATATAACCTTCTACTTTTTTTGCCATGATAGCATACCTCCTGATTTTTGTGGTTTTACCGAGAGCGATGTGCTTTGCACATCCTATTTAAATATCAAATAGTTCTCTCCCACTTGTATATAATTATAACTTTTTAATATCTGTGAAACTTATTTCTACAGGCGTTTCACGACCAAACAAATCAACGTTGATCGTTACACTTTGCTTATGGTGATTTATCAGCTTTATCACTCCGGTAGTATCTTTCCAAACACCAGAAGTAATCACTACTGTCTCTCCAACTTCCAAATCAACCTGTATATTCTGTAATTCAGCAAGTCCCATACTTTTCATTTCTTCTTCAGTTAATGGAACTGGTTTGGAACCAGGACCCACGAAACCTGTAACACCTCTCGTATTACGTACTACATACCATGTGTCGTCATTCATTACCATATTGATAAGAACATAAGCTGGAAACATCTTCTTAGCAACTTGCTTTTTCACACCATTTTTCATCTCCACTACATTTTGAAGTGGAATAGAAACTTCTAGGATCTGATCCTGTAAATTTCTGTTCTCAACGGTTTTTTCAATGTTTGCCTTAACCTTATTCTCATATCCAGAGTAAGTGTGAACAACATACCAATTTGCTTCTGACATACAACCACCTAACCTATTTTAAGAATCTCTTTTACACAAAAGATAATACCCATATCAAGCAACGATATAACGATTCCTAAAATAATAGATACAACAACTACCGCTGTGGACTGCTTCACAATAGTGTCTTTGGAAGGCCAGATAACTTTGTTAAACTCAGCTTTTAAGCCAGCGAAGAAACTATTTTTCTTTGAAGCACCATCTTTTGCTTTAGCTTTTTCTTCCATATCTCCACTTTCCTTTCAACAATCAATTCTTGACTGAATGTTCTAATGAACCAAAGGGATAAGTTTCATATAAACGTGCTTATAAAGGTCCATTATTATCGGATTAATTATTTGGTTTCTTTGTGTAACGTGTGTTTTTGACAAAACTTACAGTATTTCTTTGTTTCCATTCTATCTGGATGTAACTTCTTTTCCTTAGTCATATTATAGTTACGTTGCTTGCATTCTGTACAAGCTAGAGTAATTTTAACGCGCACAACTGCCACCTCCGATTGTTCGTTTTTTCTTACAATATTTTTAGGCATAAAAAAAAAGACCTATTCCATCGCTAGATCAATATATCACATTTTACAATACTCGTCAATATATTTTTCCAGTCTCAATCTACCAATTACTAGTATTGCCGACTTATTTTTATATAATCATTTTGTAAAAACAATATCGACATTTCGCTCACTTCATACTATAATTAATGTAGTATGTTTTTACCTATTATAAGAATATAATATTAGAAATGTAGAATTTATTAGGAGGTGCCCCATGATAGAATCAAATTGCGGAAAATACGCTCTCGAATTAATACATAATCGAAAAATTATTAACAACACAGATCATAACATGGTGTTTAGCACCATCTATCATCAGATTATTGATATAAGCCGTAACTCACCTTTGTATTTAATCTATCCATCAACAGAGTTACAAAATTTTGCTATTCAGATTAAAGCTCTTTCTCTTCAGTTAAGTGACATGCTAAAAAGTTATTTTGAAAGCAACAAAGAGAATCCCTTGAAACAGCTCCGGCTTGTATCCTCTTCTTCAGACTTTATTGAAATAAAGACATTAGCACAACCTACTGCCCCTCGAAATTATAGCATTCATATTCAACGCGTTGCTACGGGGCAGAAAAACTCTAGTAAGTTTGTTGCTAAGAAAATTTGTCCTTTCACATCACAAACTTTTTCCTTTCATATAAAAACAAGTGATGAAAGTTTTGATTTTGAAATTCCGGTTTCCAATAACTCTACAAACGAAGCTATTTTAACGAAAATTCAAACTTTGATTCATAATACCACTCGCAAATTAGATGCCTGGTTAGAAGAGAAGGATTCCATGGTTTCTTTACATTTGCAGGCACGTGCACATCGCCGTAACCAGCCTGCCCACTTTACAATAAAAGATAATAATTCAAATGGCATTATATCCTACTATGGACTTGATCAAATAGCCACCACTCCACAGCCTTCTGACTTTTCTATAAATGCTGAACCTTATCATTCCTATGGAGTGGCTTTTGAGATTGATGAGCTTTTCGAGCTATCTCTTTTAAAGCCTTGTGCAGACGAAATTCAAGTAGCTTTTGAAATTGATAGTTCCAGTATTTCTAATGAGATTGTCAGATTGAAAGACACAATCAACCACTTACTCGCAGTTTCGCATGCTTGTCCAAAAGACAAGCTGCAGCACGAACTAACTTCATTCTTGATAGAACACAAAGCAGAACTAGAGGATATCGGAATAAATCTAGACAATTCTAATATGCTTTATACAAATCAAGAACAACTAGAGAGTTCAATCAAAAATGCTGCTTTAGAAGAATTTTTCTCAGAAAAAGACTCATTCTCTCAAGAACTGCTTGAACATACTCACACAATTTCTATTAACCCCATGGAGTATGTTCCTAATAAAATCGTCGCTTACAAAGACCATAGAAAAGCGAACTATCCTAACCCTTACCTAACATCCATGTATTCTGGATTTCTTTTTACGAATTGCTGTTAGTCCCCTCCATTTCAAGAGCAACGAACTGCGAAGGGGACTTTCCCTCTTCTCGTTTAAACATACGACTAAAATAGTTGGAATCATGAAATCCTGTTGCATCACTGATCTCATTAATCGCCATGTCCCCTTGAAGTAGCAATTCCTTAGCGTGTTCTACGCGAACCTTTCTTAAATATCTTATATAAGTGGTTTTTGTACCTTCTTTAAAAATCTTACTAAAATGCTGTGGCGTCATATTCACTAACTTCGCCATAAAACCAAGAGTCAAATCTTCCTTGTAATGATCATTTATATAACTCATCGCCTCTTTAACTGCTACAGATTTGACCATTCCTCTACTAGTACGTACAGCCTTTAAAATGTATTCCACCTTTGAATAAGACCACTGTTTTAACTGGCACCAATCTAATCCTTTCATCTCTTCTACGTAATGCGTATAATCTAGATTATTCACTTCACTTTCCGCTTGAAGCCGAACTTCTCTACATAGAATCGCAAGCATTTCTAATATCTTATTTTTTGCATCATAAATATTTAACGTCTTTAGCATCTCCCATAGAAAACCAAACTGCTCTATACACTCACTTTTTCCAAGTCTAGCATTCTGAAAAAATGAGTTTTCCAGCTCTATATAATCTTTATGGCATATGCTACTTGGAGACACATCTTTTATATGTGTCACTCCACTACTCAGCATATAGCGGAGACTCTTAATAGACTCTTCATAAGAATCATGAACCTCACTTATTTTTTTTGTACTTCCGATTCCTATTCTTACTTCCAAATGAAAACAGCGAACCATTTCAAATCGAAGCTTATTCGCCAACGCTAGGGCTTCTGTAACAGCTTCCTTGTTCTTAAACTGCACTTCATTTTGGCTGACATATACAATAATGCGCTTTCCTAGTTGAGGCCCTACAACACAGGTCACACTTTGTGATAGAACATCTTTAATTCCTTGACTAATAATCATGAAATCTCTATCAACATCTACCGCACAACCTTCGCCTTTCCTTTCAATTTCCATATTTAAGATGTATCCATAAGAATCTATTCCCAAAATATCTTGATAAAACTTAATTTGATAACTTGACTTATCATTCCACATAAAACTATAGATGAAACAGTAATCCAAAAAAATGTTTTTTCGGTCCTCATGTATTTCAAGTTTGTTTCTTTTTGCCTTACTATGTTTCTTACTATCTAATTCCTCAACCATTTTGGATATTACATTGGAGTATTCCAGCATATTAAGTGGTTTTAACAAATAATCACTTATACCAAAGCTCATTGCCTCCATTAAAAAATCCGAGTAATCATATTCTGATATCATTACAATATGTATTTCGGGTTGTAACTTTTTCACACGTCTCGCTACTTCCAAACCAGAAATTCCTAGCAGATTAATTGAAATTACGATTATTTCAACCTGATTTTTACTAATGTAATCCAAAACCGCATAACCTGTTTCTTCTGTTCTAACAATTTTAATTTGCTTAAACTTACTACTTGTAAACTCACATAAAGCTTCAAGCTGATTTTTGTCTTGCTCTGCAATTAACATCTTGTACATTTCCATTACCTCTTTATCCTTTATAAAACATTTAACTATAATTCCTTATTTTTACATATTGTAACATATGTATTTTCACTATACAAGCTTTTTTGGAATTTTTAACGTCTTATAAACGAAGAAGGTATAAGCGAATTTCTTATAATATAAAAAGACCTGTATGTACAGCATACAGGCCTAAATGTTTTAATATTATTCTTTTACACCGCCAAGTGCTACACCAGCGATGATGTAACGAGAAAGTGTAAAGTACACAATGAAAATTGGTAAAATGGTAATAACAAGTCCTACATAAATAATACCGTAGTCAGTTCTGAAACGCTCACCACGCATTTGCTGAATGAACATTGGTAATGTATACTTTTTCTGGCTTGTTAATAACATGGAAGGTGTAAATAAGTTATTCCATGATAAAATGAAAGCGAAAATTGCCTGTGTTGCAACGGCTGGTTTCATTAATGGTAACGCAATATGGTTAAATGTCTTAAACTCACCTGAACCATCAATTCTAGCTGCATCAATAATCTCCAGTGGTAACGCACTCTCCATATACTGTTTCATAAAGAATACAACAGACGGTGCTGCAATAGCTGGTACAATTAGAGGCACATAACTGTTACCAAATCCTAATTGATACATGAATTTAAAGAAACCTACAATTGATACCTGAGTAGGAATCATTAAGATTGCCATGATAAATGCCCATGCAATTTTTTTAAACTTGAAATTATAAACTGTAACACCATAAGCTGTTAATGTCGAGAAATATACACTTAACACTGTTGCTAAACCAGCTATAATAGCACTGTTCAACATATAACGCCAAATTGGTACAGTCGCATTACATTGTTCCATCAATTTGGAAACATTGCTGAAAAAGTATGTACTTGGAACTAGTGTAAATTTTGATTCAATTGCCACACTAGGACGTGTAGCGTTGACAATCATGATTATAAAAGGAAATAAACTTAAACAACAAAGGAAAATACATACAATATGACGTAACACCTTATGCACCGTAACAGTGAAAGACATGCTTGATGTTTTGTCAGTATCTTTTACTTGTTTACTCATGCCTGTTTAGCCCTCCTTTGCGCTTCTTTTATTAATTTCTTTTGTTTAATTGCATCTTTATCACGCATTACATAGAACATAACTAAACTGATAATCATTGTAACAACGAATAAAACCATAGATGAAGCAGCTGCTTTACCAATCTGTTTTGAACCTGTTAATGACATAGACTGAATATACATTGTTATAGTTCTTGTGGTATAGTCTGGATCTCCGTTTCCACTCTGAGTCAAAAGTTTTGGAATATCGTACATCTGCAAACCACCTACTGCTGACTGAACTAAAGAGTATAATAAAATAGGTCTTAACAATGGTAATGTAACCTTGAAGAATATCTGCAATGCATTAGCACCATCAACACGAGCTGCCTCAAATAGAGATGGGCTAATTCCTAAGATACCTGCAATTAATACGATCATTGTGTTTCCATACCACATCCAGAAGTTAATGAATGAGATAATGAGTCTAGCTGACCATTTTGTATTTAAGAAGTTAATCGGTTCACTAATGAAGCCCCAATCCTGTAATTTAATATTGATTGGTCCCGCTGGGAAGTTAAATAAGGAGTAGAACAATACAGAAATTGTAGCCGCTGTAATAATATTCGGCATAAATATCATAATCTTATAAGCGCCTTGTCCTTTTAATTTAACTTTAGTATCTGTAAACCAAGCTGCTAATATTAATGCTAATACAATCTGTGGGACAAAGTTGATAACCCACATTAATATTGTGTTCCATAATGCACTTATCGTATATGTATCTAAGAATTTCCCTTCATCACTAAAGAGTACTTCCTTATAGTTTGCAATTCCATTAAAGTTTGGACCTACGGTCTGGTTCCACATTGGGTCAGTAAACAATTCACAAAAACTTAATCCTACGGTATAAAGTAACGGCCATAACTGAAAAGCAGCATACACAATAAAAAATGGTGCAATAAAGAAATAGCCATATCTTCCATACTCTACAGTCTTTCTCGCTTTAGACTTATTCGATCCTGCCACTATTTTCTCACATCCTTCTTATTATTTGAACATGCCAGATAGCCATACTCCTCATGATTATGGGTATTTTTTAAATTCTTTATCTAGTTGAAAGATAGAAAACTTAAAAAATACCCACTTGATGGATAGACTACTCTTTATAAAAATACAAAAGCTCTAGCATAAACACACCGGCGGCCTTAGACGCCGGTGCAAATAATTTTAACTATTGATTAATCAACATTTACTGCTGGATAATCGTTCTTAACTGCTTTCTTTAAGTCAGCAATTGCTTGATCTTTATCTTTCTTACCAGCTGCGTATTGCTTGTTCTGGTTATTTAAAGCATCGTTAATCTTCTGATCATAAGCAGACATCCAAGAAACGTCAACTTTTTCAGCAAGAGGAGCGAATATAGCTAAGAAGTCCTGGCCTCCTAAGAAGTCATAAGAACCTTTCTTATTATCGATTAATTTTTGAACAGCTGCTTTGTTGTTTACATAATCTAATGTATCAGAAGCAATGTTGTACATTGTATCTGTATCACAGCAAAGAGTTTTCATAATCTTACCAGCTAACTCTTTGTCGCTGCAGTTAGCACTTGCACATAACCATGTACCGCCCCAATAATATGTAGATGGTCCTTGACACATAGCCCATTTACCATATGTACCTTCGCCAGCTTTCTTTCCGCCGCATTTGTCTTTAATTGTCCAGTGTAAGAACCATGTACAACCGAAGTAAGCCATTGTTGAATCATTAGCACAGTTAGCATTCCACTGTTCTGTCCATTGCTCTGTACCATTTGTTAAATCATCTTCTACAAGAGCTTTATATGTATCCATGTAATCTAATACTTTCTGGTCAATTACGAAGTTTTGGTTATCATCAACCCAAGGACTAGTCTTAGCACCTAAGAATGCTCTTTGGATATCATCTGGACCAGATAAAATTTTTGTCTTGCCACCAGATTTTTCTTTAATCTCTTTCGCTGTCGCAAGGAAAGTATCCCAATCTTTAACTTTTTCCTGCATAGCTTCTGGAGAATCTACACCTAAAAGATCTTTTGCTAAGTCAGTTCTATACATCATTGATCCTGGGCAAGCCTGCCATGAAAGACCTTTAACTGTATTGTTACGTTGGTCTGTTGGAATTGTTAATGTATAGTTATACATATTAGACATATCATCTTCAGTAATACCTAAATCTGTTACAGCAAGTGTATTATCACTGTTAACATATTTTTTGATATAGTCAGCTTCTGCTGCGAACATATCAGGATATTCTTTTGCATCTGCCTGGCCTAATAAACCATCGATTTTTTCCTGATAGATATTGCTATCACCAATGTTAACATATTCAATTCTTGCATAATCATCTGGGTAAGCTTCTTTGAAATAGTTTAATCTGTCTTTAAGCTCTGTGTTCCAAGAATAAATATAGAATTTCTCTGTACTAGCTTGTTTGTTATCATCTTTAGCATCAGATGTAGTAGCTGGCTCATCTTTAGCATTGTTAGATGATGCATTATCATTTTTGTTTCCGCACGCATATAATGATGTTGACATAGCCAACGCCATAATAAGTGCTAACGCTCTTTTACTCTTTCTCATTTCTTTCTCCTCCTTAAATGAAATGTAAAATGAAATGTTTTATATAATTAAAAGAATTACAGTTTTTTCACTGTACCTCCTTCAATTAACTGAGTTTGTAAGCATATACTTTCCAGCGATGTAGTCATAGGACTTTCGATTAAATTAATAAGCTGCTTTGCTGCCTCTGCCCCAATCTTGTCTACATCCTGTCTTACAGTTGTTAACTTTGGTTCTAATACCTTTGTAAAAGGTATGCCGTCAAAACCGGCTACTGATAAATCATCTGGCACTTTTAGTCCACGCCGACTTGCCACATTCATAACTCCAAGAGCTGAATAATCATCTGGAGCAATAATACAAGTTGGTCTCTTCTTCATGTCAAGTAATTGTTCTGTTATTCTTTCTGCTGTTGACACACTACGATATTCGCCTTCTAAAATATAATCTTCATTCACTTCTAGATTATTATCTTTCATAACATTATAGAAACTCACCAATCTGTTATGGGTAACAGATGACTTTGTTCCATGAATAAAAGCAATATCCTTATGTCCTTGATTAATTATGTATTGAATGAGTTCTTTCATTCCATTTATATTGTCAGATAGTATAGAAATTGCCCCATTAAATACATGGTCAATAACTACTACCGGTATGTCACTGCTAACAAGTTCTAATATCTCAGGGTCATTAAATTCTGCTACACATGCAATGCAAATTCCGTCAAAATTCCTATGTCTGCAATGTTCTAGATAAGACATCTTTCTATTCCCGATATTGTGCTCAATAAAAGTTATGTCATATCCTCGTTTTGCAACCTTTTCCTTAAAAGAGGCCAATATATGTGCAAAATATTCATTTCTTAAACTCTGTTTTGATGAATCCATGTATAATACACCAATGTTACATGTTTTCTTCATCTTTAGTGCTCTTGCATTCGCATCTGGAAAATATCCCATCTCACTGGCATGGCGTAATACTAAAGCTCTCGTCTCTTCACTAATATCGTGATAACCATTCAACGCCTTACTAACAGTAGATACTGAAACCCCGCATTTCAATGACAATTCCTTAATTGTTGCCACTACTGTTCACCACCAAACCTTCTACTTACCCGAAATTAACGATATCGTTTTCGTAAATTCATTATACGTCATATTGAACAATAAATCAAGCTAAAATAATACTTTTTTAATACATTTATTATTAAAATAATATTTGCTTCTTCTTAACGTATACACATTTTTTTTAATTTTAAGCAATATAGACATATATTCTATGATAAAAAGGCAATAACCATCTAAATTTTTTCGTAGTTTCATCAATTTGTCCTAATATTCTTCAACACAGTTTTGCACACGAAGCCTGTTAAAACACCTGTTAATATCCCGCATAATGTTAAAAACCCTGAATAGTATTTCAAGTCTAAGGATTTCAGAACCAGCATTGCTATTATGAGCTGTCCCATATTATGCGAAACCCCTCCAGCCACACTAATACCTATTATGCCGAACTTCTTCACTTTATGCATAAAACTCATTAAAATAGTACTTAAAATCCCACCAGACAGGCTATATACCATACTGTACAAACTTCCAAACGTTATACCACTCAAAATAGCACGAGCAAACGTTAAGAAAAGAGCTTCTTTTTCACCAAATTGTACAATAGCAATTAGTACAACAATGTTTGCCAAACCAAGTTTTGCACCTGGAATCCCAAGCTGAATTGGTAATAGACTTTCTAAATAACTCAACACAAAAGCAAGAGCTATCATCAAACCCATTTGTGCAATCTTACTGTTTTTCATTTTTATCCTCCGCACTCATGTTACTCTTTGCGACGATTTTTACCATTACTTTATGAGGCAAACATGATATACTGTCACCTATATGGCTAATAGGAACCGTTTTTACACAAACCTGATTTTTGCAATCTGATTCTGTCATGTCTGCTTTTCCATTCTCAATTGTCAGAACATTATAATGTCCATCCTTACATACAATTTTTATCTTTTGATCCTTCTCCAAATCAAGTATCCTATACTCATCTCCATCAACGGTAATGACTACTTGATTCCCTGCCTTTTTATTAACATTATGCGATAATACGATTCCTCCTCCTATTAAAACCAGGATGCATATTAGTATAATATCACCTTTCTTCATATCGTTCTCCCTTTCTGCTTCTTCTGCCTATTCGCAAACTTGACACTAAAATGCCATCTTCTTATAATAATTCTGTAACTCGTTTCACGATATTTTCATTATAAAGGAGTTCTTATGAAAAGAACAAGTCAGAAACACTTATTTTTCTTCTATTGTGTCATATTAATCCTATTTGCCTTTGCTGGCATATACATGCACAACACAGCTATAAGCAAAAAAGACGCCCCCCCAATAACAGATACACGCTTTGCCTTAAATACTGTTGTTACAATCACTTTATACGATTCTCAAGATACTAAAATATTAGATGAAGCCTTCCGCTTGTGCGATAAATATGAGGCTATCTTTAGCCGTACTATGACAAGCAGTGAATTATACCGGATCAATCATGCAACTAAGACGGCATTACAGATTTCAGATGAATTAGCTTCTTTAGTTAGAACGGGGCTTAGCTATAGTTCTTTATCTAAAGGCGCCTTTGATATTTCCATAGCACCCGTCAGTCAACTTTGGGATTTTACAAGTGAAATACCGGTTGTTCCACAAAAATCTGAAATAGAAAAACAGCTTACATATGTTGGCTACCAGAACTTTTCCATAGCAGGCAATACACTCAAGAAACATCAATTAAGAAACCAGCTGGATCTTGGTGCAATTGCAAAAGGATATATTGCAGATCGAATCAAAGATTTCCTTCTAACAAGTGGAGTCAATAATGCTGTGATAAGTCTAGGCGGAAACATTCTTTGCATTGGTGATAAAAATGGCGATTGCTTCAACATCGGAATTCAAGCTCCATTTAAGGAGCATAATGTAACTTTAGCAACACTCAAGATTAAAAATAAGTCCATTGTTACCTCGGGTATCTATGAACGATGTTTTACACAAGATGATAAGTTTTATCATCATATACTGAATCCTAAGACTGGTTATCCTTATGATAATGAATTAAGTTCTGTTACCATCATTTCTGACAAGTCAGTTGATGGGGATGCCTTGAGCACCACATGCTTTGCTTTAGGCCTCAAAGAAGGATTAGCCTACATTAATAGCCACGAAGCTTATGATGCTATATTCGTAGACTATGAAGGTAAAATTCATTATTCTGATAACCTTAGAAAGAATTACAACATAAAATAGAAATCATCGTATTTTAGCATAAACGAAAGCCTCTTGCATTCCACTACAAGAGGCTTTTCTACTACTTTAAATCTAATATTAACTTATCATCAGATAATTACATGGGAAGGACATTTCTCAGCACATTTTCCGCAACCTGTACACTTGCTCTGATCAATATGAGCAAGGTTGTTTTCTACAGTGATTGCACCAAATTCACATTGTCTTACACAAAGTCCACATCCAATACATCCTGTAGAACATGCATCCTTAACAGCTTTACCTTTGTCCTTAGAACTACATTTTACTACATGTTTTGCTGAATAAGGAACCAATTCAATTAAGTGATTTGGACACTCAGCAACACATTTACCGCAAGCCTTACATTTTTCCTTGTCTACCCTAGCAACGCCATTCACAATATGAATTGCGTCAAATGGACATGCACGTACGCAGCTTCCATAACCCATACATCCATAAGCGCATGCTTTTTCTCCATGACCAGGAATTAAAGCAAGTTTCTTACAGTCATACACGCCATAATAATTATATTTGATAGCTGTCTTATCACACGTACCTGAACATTTTACAAATGCTACTTCTCGTTCCTTTTCTTCCGCAGCAACACCCATAATCTTACCAATGGCTTTCCCTACTGGATCACCACCTACTGGACAAGCATTGACTGCCGCTTCTCCTGCTGCAATTGCTTTTGCTAATGCATCACAACCAGCATAACCACAACTACCACAGTTGTTTCCTGGAAGCTGTTCTCGAACTAATATTTCTCTTTCGTCTACTTCTACCGCAAATGCTTTCGCTGCTACACCTAGAAGAAGACCAATCAGTAAGCCAATGATACCGATAACGGCTGTTGCCGTAATGATTCCTGTTATACTCATCTTATCTCCTCCTTATTATAATAGACCTGCGAAACCACAGAAAGCGATTGCCATTAAACCTGCTGTTAACAAAACGATTGGCGAACCTTTGAAGGATTCTGGTACATCATTGTGTTCACAGCGTTCACGAATTCCCGCTAAAATGATAATGGAAATAGTAAAGCCAAAAGCAGTACCAAAACCATTTACAACACTCTGTAAGATTCCATATTCCTTCTGAACATTAATTAATGCAACACCAAGTACCGCACAGTTTGTTGTAATCAAAGGAAGATATACACCAAGTGAACTGTACAAGGATGGCATCGATTTCTTTAAGAACATTTCTACAAACTGAACAAGTGCAGCAATTAATAAAATAAATACGATTGTCTGTAAATATTCAATATGAAATGGTATCATAATGAATTTATATACAATACTGGTAAGTAAGGATGCAATTGTAATAACGAAGATTACGGCACCACCCATACCTGCTGCTGTTTCAACTTTCTTTGATACACCTAAGAAGGGACATAATCCAAGGAACTGGCTTAATACAACGTTGTTAACAAGCGCAGCACCAATTAAAATGATAATCAGTTCTTTCATCTACTTATCCCCCTTTTTTGCTTCTTCAATTTTCTTATGATTTTCAATACACGCACTGCCTGTACAGGTTGCACAGTTTCCACCACAGCTTAAAGACTCTGCATGAGGCACATTTGTTGCAGATGGGGCTTTAAATTTATTCTGCAATGCTGTTAAGCAAGCAAGAACAAAGAATGCACCAGGTGCCATAATAAAGATTGAGATTGGTTCGTAGGAAGATGGTAACACATGAAGATTAAATACGGAACCATTACCAAGGAACTCTCTTACTAAACCAATACAAGTTAAACCAACTGTAAATCCAAGTCCCATACCGATACCATCACAAGCAGAAAGTAACACTCCGTTTTTCGATGCATAGGCTTCTGCTCTACCTAAGATAATACAGTTAACAACAATTAACGGAATATAGATACCCAATGCATCATATAAGAAACCTACATATGCCTGTAATAATAACTGTACAACTGTTACTAAAGAAGCAACAATTACGATAAATGCCGGGATTCTTACTTTATCTGGAATCACTTTTCTCAACGCTGAAATAATCATATTTGACATAATCAAAACGACTGTTGTTGTTAAACCCATGCCCATACCATTTATAGCAGATGATGTTACTGCTAAAGTAGGACACATACCAAGCATTAAGACAAAAGTTGGATTCTCTTTCACGATACCATTAAAGATTCGCTCTAAATACTTATTCATTACAACTCCTCCTTTTCCTTAACCTTGCATAACGTCCTGTTTTAAGAATGCAATTGCAGCATTAACTCCTTTTGTTACAGCCTTGGTTGTGATTGTAGCACCACTAATGGCATCAATCTGATTGTCTTCTGTGGCACCGTCTTTTGTATATTCAATGCTGTCTGCGTTAATTCCCTTAAATTGATCCTTAAATGCGGACTCTTTACATTTGGCTCCAAGACCCGCTGTCTCACTGGCTGATAAGACTTCAAGCCCTGTAATTTCACCTTCATTTGTCATTCCCATAGATATGGAGATATCACCACCGTAACCTTCTGTTGCCAGATAGGAGATAACGTATCCGATAGCTTCACCACTATCATTTTTCGCAATGAGAGCTTCTGAAATCTCTGCTCCTGACAAATCATGATCCTTTAAAAATTTCTCAGAATCTTTAACCTTTTCCTTAATTGCATCGTCTTCTACGAATTCCGAAGCATCTGCATATACACTTTGATAGGCTTTTTGCTTTGTCTTTGCATTGGCATCTTCAATAGGTCCCTTTGTCAATTCATAGATAAAGCCCAATGCTAAGCCTGCGATTAAGGTAATTATGAATAATGTAATTGCATCTTTTATTAACGTACTCTTACTCTTTTCTTTACTCATTCTTAGCACTCTCCTTTCCGAACGGAACAGGCAATGTGAAACGTTCAATTAAAGGCACTAATAAGTTACAGAAGATAATTGCATAAGAAACACCTTCTGCTGTACCACCAAAGATACGGAAGATACCTGTTAATAAACCTAAGAATATACCAAAGACAATCTGTCCCTTTGGTGTAATAGGACTTGTAACATAATCAGTTGCCATGAAGAATGCGCCAAGCATTAAACCACCGCCACATAACTCTGCTGCAAGATAACTTACATCGAAACCACGACCGCCAAAAATTAATACAAATACCGCAAATGTTACAATGTACGTAACTGGTATTTTCCATGTGATTACTTTCTTAACAAAAAGATAAGCAGCACCAATTAAAATGGCAATCACACTTGTTTCACCAATTGTACCTGCAATATTTCCCGTAAACATATCAAAAATACTTGTTCCGCCCTGAGAAAGTATGTCGGAAACTGCACTGGCTTTATCTCCGGACTTAATTAAATATAGTGGAGTTGCTCCTGTTACTCCATCGTACGTAAACGTGGTCATATGTTTTGCAAATGAAATCATTAAGAAGCATCTAGCGGCAAGGGCTGGGTTCATAAAATTCTGTCCTAAGCCACCGAATAGCTGTTTTACAATTAAGATGGCAAATACACCACCAAGGATTGGCATCCAGACTGGTACGGATGATGGTAAGTTCATACCTAATAATAATCCTGTAACTAATGCACTGTAATCACTTGTTGTAATTTTTTTATGCATTAGCATTTCGTATATGTATTCCGTCAGCATGCAGCTTGCAATAGATGCTAATAAAATAAGTAATGCCTTTACACCAAAATTATACACGCCAAATCCAGCTGCTGGTACTAACGCAATCGCTACATCTCTCATGATCGTCTTTGTTGAATCCTTACTACGTACATGAGGTGATGCAGACACATTTAATAATTCACTCAAAGATAACACCTCTTTCTCTTCCTTGCGCTATTTTTTCCTTCTGCTATCAAGTATACTTCTTCTTGTCTGCTTAAAGGATTGTGTTAAACGGCGTTTTGCTGGACATACATAAGTACAG
>CALFNR010000061.1:0-7361 GCA_937903005.1 uncultured Lachnoclostridium sp.
TAAAGTCATATTAATAAAACAATGTATAAGTATTGAAACAGTCTCTCGATCCATAGAGAATCCAGTATCAAAAAAAGTATAACTAAGAATAAGCGAACTACAATAGCATGTTACAATCCACAAAAATGAAATAAACATAGTACATAAGATCTTAATTACCACATCTTTACTTCTTCCATACTTTGTAACCAAAATTTGTGCAACCATATTTTGCTTATATTCGTTTGAAAATAATGGAGATGAGATTAGCAATAATGGGCATAAGTATAATACTAGCACCCCAAAATTACCAATCTGATTTTTCAGAAAGAATTCAATTCCCTCTCCTTTCATGTGCACACCAGCATGGAACATCACACTTTTAGAACGATCTATATATTCTGCTATTAAACTTATTACATTCAGAAGAAATGCTGCTATAAATACCAAAAAACTCTTATTCAATACAACCTTTTTGAATTCTTTTTCAAATAGAAAACGCATTGGCAGCATTATTCCACACGCCCCTTCCAAAATGTTTTCTTTATAATAAGATACACCAATACGGATATTATGATTAAAAATATACATCCCAAATTTACAATTGAAATATTTCTATTCAATATAGATAAATTTACATTCTCACCAATAAGCATGCTTGTGTCACAAAAACTAGTAGGCAGCATGCAAAAAATCTTCCCAAGTACTCCGTTTTTGGGAACAACAACTGGCATAAAAACAAGTAACATACCAATACCTAACACTAAAACATTATTTTTTATCTTGGTGTATACAAGGGCAAATAACATACTAATAAGAATACTTCCAATAAGCACACAAATATACCCCATACCCAAAAACTGCCATACTTTAATTGGTGTTTCGCAAAAACCTAAGCATGCAATGGAATTAATTGGTGCTTTTAGAGCATTAGCATTATGGTACAAACCAATTGTCAAAGCCGCAATACTAAAATAATAAATCGTAGCCCATGTAAATGCAAACACAAAACATCCAAAACATTTAGCAGAAATAATATGCTTTCTTCCTCGACTGGAAGAATATATAATCTGATCCATACCATTTTCTTCGTCCCAAATAAAAATACAGCTAACTCCAAATAAGAGTCCTATAAAAATAAAAATACCAGAAACAAATGAATTCAGATTCTGTACTAATTTATTAATTCCTATACTATTCCAGAATACCGGCACATTTTCATTTTCTTTAGTCTCCTTCCAACTTATAGAGCGACACACTGCCGCAAGATACTGATTGTAGAATATGGTTTCTTTACTAGTATCTCTACCTATGTATGAATCTTTTAACATTTTCGTTATGTCTTCCTTCTTTACATACTTTTCAGATATTTGGTTGTTGTATGCATTGGCATATTCGTTATATGCCTCAACACTTCCACACCTTTTTGTAAAATCAAAGTAATCTGGAAAAACACTGCCAATTTGAATCAATAATATCGCTAACATTATTAGCAAGGTTCTTTTACTCTTAAACGGTTTTTTCGCTTCTTCCCAAAACAGCTGCATTATCTTTCCTCCTTCAATGTTATTGCATCCTTATATTCACACATGAAAACATCTTCCAGATTTGGCATAACTTCCTTCCAGCTATTCTGTTCCCTATACGGATGGTAAAAACGAACTTTAACTTGATTGCCTTCATATTGCTGCATCAGAATAAAATATTTTGTTTCAAATGCTTGTACCACATTCATTGGTATCACATCTTCATATATTTTTCCATAAAAAGAAGCACAAATTTCATCTACCGTATTGTTGCATAAGATTCTCTGGTCTTTTATCATAATAATTTTATTTGCAATAAACTCAATATCCGATGTAATATGAGTTGATACAATTATAACTTTTTCCTTACCAAGTTCACTCAATATATTTTTCAACCTGACTCTTTCTTTTGGATCCAATCCCGCAGTTGGCTCATCCAAAATCAAAATTTTAGGATCATTTAACAACGCGCCAATAATTCCAACTCGTTGAAGCATTCCGCCCGAATATGTCTTTACCGATTTATTCTTCACTTCACTTAAACCAAATTGCTCAAGCAGCCTGTCAATCTTCTGTTTCGCCTCACCTTTTGAGATACCCTTCAAAGCTGCAATGTACATTAAATTTTGAACAGCAGAATAATTTTTATAATATCCTGTTTTCTGTGGCAAGTATCCTATTATCTTGCGATATCTGTCCCCTATATCATAAATGGAAGTTCCTTGATATAGTATGTCACCTTTTGTTGGCCTCGTTAATGTAACAAGCATATTCATTAACGTTGTTTTTCCCGCACCATTGGGTGCTAATAAAACATGTATCCCCCTTCGGAATTCCAGATTAATATTATTATATACTATCTTCTTTCCAAATCTTTTTTCTAAATTCCTAACTTCTAACATTCTCCCACCTCTACAATATTAATTTAAATAATACACTTACTTATTTTTCCTCTCATTTCCTCTTTTTCTATTGTTTTTATAGCATTATATATACTATCATAACTGTTTCCTATTAGCAATTCATCTTTATATAAAAAATTGCTAATAATTGTCTCGATACTTGCTGAATAACTTAACTTCTGCTTATTCATTTTACATACTTCAATGAAACTAATTAATGCTTGCTTTCCCAACTCCATTTCCCATTCTGCTATACCATCTGTTAAAATATTCTTAATAATTTTATTAACTATTGGTATATTTTCTTTTTCCTTACCCTTTACATATATAAAACGATAACCTTCTGCAATATCCTTACAATACAAACTGCAATCGTTTACTCCTGCATTCTTCATTCTTTTCTCTATTATGCAAAGTAATAAACTTTTTTCTATATAACTTAACTGTGCTTTTGAGTGTTCCATTAAGAAATGCCGAAAAGAACCTTTTTGATAAAAAGTATCCAATTGCACTTGTTTTTGCTCTACTGCCTGTAACCATTCTCTACAACCATCCTGTAATCCATCTCTTACAAATTTAAACCGAAACTCTCTATTTGAAATATTTATTATAGCTATCTTCCTATTCCTATAATATTCTTGATAAAATTTTTCTACATTATTACATTGGATTTTCTCCAATGCCTGCTGACCTCCCACTGGATGTGTAACCAGTATTCCCTTGGTTATTGCATGTATAATTTTTCTCTGTTCTTCTACGTCTGCCTGTCTCTCAAGATACTCCTGCTTCACTTCCTCTATTGACTTTATAAATAATTTTTCTTGTAACATTGCACCACTAAGTATCTCTTGATATATGTAATTAACAAATTCTTTCTTTTCTTCACTGTTCTTTTCTAAGTCAATCCTCAATCTAATGTAGTCATATTCTGTTACTCCACTACATTGTACGTGTTCCCCAAATTGCTCGTTCCATTTTTTCTGTATATAATGAACACACATATGTTCTAAAATATGCGCAACTCCATTATTTTTCAAAACTTCATTTTCTGCTCCTGCATTTACAATTAAACATATTGTTGAATTAATATTATTTTTGTTTATAAGCTGATATATGTGCATATCTTCCATAACATGCTTTAACATTCTGTTCATTGTTAAACCTTTCTTAATAAAATCAAAAGGGAACTAACTGTAATCAGTCCCCTTTTTAGTAATAACTATCTGTCTTTGTCTTTAGTGTCGTTTTTGGTTTTGTTACCAGAAATATTTTCATTACACTTACAACCACAAAGAATGTTAAATGTTAATCTTGATTTCCAAATACCAGACGAATTGTTATCTAGTTCCACATTGCAAATACAATCACAAATTGTAGCTGCAGATACGAATTCTTCTTCTTTTCTGTTAAATGGATTAACTACCTTTACCATGTTCCTTACCTCCTTATTTTATTTATATTAACTTATGTAAAAATAAGATAATACCGTTACGAAATTGTAATCTGATTCAAATAATCCAGCCTCTCTGGACAATCTTCCATTAACTGATGATAATAAGTAAGTTCTCTTTCTATATAATCTCTTAGTTCTTTACACTTAACTGCTAATCCTTCATTCTGATATCCTTCTTTATTATAACTTTCAATATAACATCTCTGACAAAGACGGAGCGCCCAACATTTTGAACAATAGTTACTTGAATCATCTGCATAATCATCTATATAATTTTTTCTAACTGATTTTATATCTATTCCTTCAAATACTGTTCCGATTTTAGGAGATGCTCCAATTTTCTCACATACATATAAATCTCCCTCGGTTGAAATATACAATCTTCTCGCTCCAGGAACACAACAAGCATTAAATGGGTATATGTTTTCTGGCATCTCATATATGTTTCTTTTATGTACTCTTAATAGCATTTCTTCTATTCCATTCATTGAAATATAATCCGTACATCCTGATGCAAAACGTTTTTTAGACCAGAGGAACAAAGGATTAAACGTTCCTTGCTCTGTTAAGTATCCAGGTTCTTTCATTAATTCTTCAATATTACTACTATCATCGACTGTGCCTTCACCTACGTATGTTATATCAACGTTGAAATCATCAGGCAACCAGTCTAATCCCGAGAAGAATTGTCGTATACTCTCCAATTTCTCATAGGTATATGGAGGCGCAAATACAGTATTTACAGACAAACGTTCTTTTGCTTTTTCTCCATATGCTTTTACTAAAATTTCAAGTCCCTTAATGGCATCTGCAAATGTACCTTTTCCATTTGCAAACTTCCTATAAGAATTCTGAACTTCTTCTGGTCCATCTAAACTGCATACAATCGCAAAATTTTCTACACTAGCGAAATACTTTGCCTTTTCCTCTGTCATTAATGTCAAATTAGTTGTCAATGAAAAATTCAATTCTTTCTTTTTCACTACCTTTTTAGAATATTCAACACATTCCTTAATTAAATCAAATTGTAGTAACGGTTCTCCACCATAAAATGTAACTGCGACATCACCACTTCCATGTTCCTCTAAATAGTCAATTGCTTTAAATGCAACTTCTTTGCTCATATTTCTTGTATGAAAATTTCTATTTCCATCATAATTATCATTATAAATACAATAACCGCAACGAAGATTACATGCTCCTGTCAATTCTAAGGTAATTTGATGTAAATTTTTATCTAACTGTTCTTCTAGACGTTCACAATGTAATTCAGTATGTAATCTTTCTAACTTCTTTGCACCAAATAAATGACATTCTTTAATTGCTTCACAAAACTCTTGCACAGAGTCCATTTCTTCCTTGTTAAGAGATTCCACAAAAGATTCATATGTAAGCAACGGTTCATTCATAATTCTTATGAATGCATTGTAAATATTTTCGTCTATCATTAGCACTTTTGAAGTTCCAGTATCATAAAAATAGAAATTACTTTCAGTTGTAAAAAACTTTCCAAATCTCTTAATATAATCTTCTTTCTTTAATTGGAACACCTTTTCCAATACCGTGTTCTTTTTCATCATCCTATCCTTCTCCTTTAATTTTTTTCCATTAAGTACAAATCGTAAAACAAACCGTGTTTCTCAATTAATTCATTATACGAACCGTGTTCTACTAATTTACCATTTTGCATGACAAGTATCTCATCAGCCAAACTAGTGATTTCTAATTTATGAACAATATAAACAACCATCTTTTGATTCTCCTCTAAAAGCCAGCGAAATATTTTTCTTTCTGACTTTACATCAATAGCAGATGTTGGTTCATCAAAACAATAAGCTTGTCCATTATCACTAAATATTGTTCTTGCAATTGCTATCTTTTGCCACTGACCACCTGAAAGGTCAGTACCTCCAGTCCACTCCTTTTGAAGTAAGGTATCATATTGATTTTCTAATTTTTCAATAAAATCCTTGCTAGCTACAATTTCAGAAACCTTCTTTACTTTTTCCGTATTCCCCATGTCATCCACCTGCCCCATTGCAATATTTTCTGCAACTGTAAATGGATAGTGAATAAAGTTTTGAAACATTACATTTAGGCAACTATATATAGAGTCCTTTGTATAAGAGCTAGCGTCCTTTCCATTAATTGAAATTTTTCCACTCTCTGGTTCATACAGACATGTTAACAATTTAAGCAATGTAGATTTACCCGAACCATTTTCTCCAACAATACAGTATTTTTTCCCTTGTTTAAATTCAAATGTAATATCAGATAAAACATCTTCTGATTGGTTACCATATTTAAAACTTACATGCTCAAACATTATATTATCAATATGCGTAAGGTCTTCCCTTTCTTGATCTTTTGTTTTCCCCCCAACCATCTCTTCTAATTCATCTAAACTATTCATGTATAAATTATTATTATAAAGTTCCTTCACTATTTCTAATAGCGTTGTAAGAACTCCTACAAATTGTTCAATACCAGAGACATACATTGTTAATGCTCCAATTGTCAGTTTTCTCTTCAGAACAAGAAATATTATATATATCTTTGAAGTATATAGAAAAACAAAATCTATTGTTTGTGCCAATGTGGTTTTTTGCGCATTCTCTCTTCTCAGTTTGCTATCTTCTTCGATAAAATCATCGTATGTTGTACAAATGTACTTTCTAAAATAGCGTCCACTTCCATATATTTTTATTTCTTTTGCATATTCACTATTTAGTATCAGATGCTTTAAATGTGATATAAAACGATATTTTTCAAAACGCTTGTTATAAATATCATAGTACATTTCTATTATCTTTACACTTACCCAAAAAGAGGGAATCGTGCTTATTATACTCAATGCAACTGGAATAAAACTTAGTCCAAATAAAATCGTTGCCGTAGATAAAAGTGTAACCATATTTTGCAGAAACAAAAAAGTATAATTTAAAATGTTAAATATTCTGTCAGCTGATTGTTCATTCGCCTTACTAATTAAATTAAATGTTTCTGCCTCGTCTAATTCTCTTGCAGTCATACCTTCTACTTTTTTTAGACACAACTCTGTAATATATTTATTTAGATAATCTGCTTCCCACTTCGAATAGTAATCTACAATTCTATTCGCAGTATCCCTTACAATGAAAACAATACAATACAAGAGTATGAAACAGATACAAATTTTTATGTAATTAGAATCCCCTTCTAATGCTTTTGTTGCACTATCTATGAAATTCTTCCATATTACAAGCATTAATGTTGAAATAAAACCCATGACTATCTTAAGTCCTAATATTATGCAAAATCTATATCTTGAGTTTTTCCAACAAAGTTTTAATGAAAAAACTATATTATGGCTTAAATCTTCTATTTTTTTCAATTTTTTCCTCCGTTTTAAGTAACTTTACTATATTAATATATATTTGTCAATTCTTTTTTTGATAAATTGTAAATGGTGAATTGTAAAACGAGATTCCCATTTGTAATTCAAGAATCCCATTTCCACCC
>CALFNR010000062.1:0-4120 GCA_937903005.1 uncultured Lachnoclostridium sp.
GTTATAGTGGAAGTACATCCACATCTGGTACACGAGAGTATTTGCAGGGCGGTAGTCTCTGGAATGGTTCGAATGCTGGTTCTTCTTTCTTGCATTGCGGGAACTGGCTTGGCGGGGCGTACTGGGACTTCTTGTCCGCCGATTGACCCTATAGAGGGGTGAATGCAAGGCAGAGGGGAGTAATCCCCCTTTTTTTATATTGGGACTGATAGAGCAGCGGTAATCTCAGGAATGGCTCGAATGCAGGTTCTTCTTACTTGAATTGCAGGAACAGGCTTGACAGGACGAACTGGAACTACTTGTCCGCAGATTGTTTGCAATCTTTTTAATTTTATTGCTCTATTTTTCGCAGCGAAAAGCTGTAGCATTAAATGCTCCGCAGCCGACTAAAAATTAGTGGCTGAAAATTGTCGTAAATAGGACGGGGTTAGTAGTTGATCGAAAGCCCTGTATGACAAACAATCGCGTATAGTGATTGACCTAATATTTGGAAAGGAAATAAACACGAAGAGATATTGTAAAAATATAGATATTACACATATACAATTTTTAAAAATATGTGCGGCAGATTGTTTAAAAAAGAAATGGAAACGTCGTGATACAATAGAATTTTTCGCAAAGCTGACCGGAACGAATAAAGAACATATTCGTGATATGATACGGCGCGGAGACAAAGATCTTCTCATCAATGTTGCAGCAAGTTATATGCGTGATTCTTTAGTAAATCACGATCTTCACTTCGTGCCAATTTGGTACAAAACAAAAGTTGATGAATCCAGCAAAAAAGTAAGACGCATTGGTATTCAACACGTGAGTCAACAACTCTTTGATTATGTTGCCGTTTATTCGATGAGTGATTTGATGAAACGAATTGGCGAATATCAGTGTGCAAGTATTCCCGGACGCGGCCCTATGTATGGTATGAAACATATACGCAAATGGTTGAAAAATCGACGGATTAAATATGTTGCGCAATTAGACGTACAAAAATGTTTTCCAAGCATTCCGCAAGACAAACTTTTTGCGATGATTGACAAGTATGTATCAAACCCAGAGATACGCTGGTTGGTACATGAGCTTGTAAATACGTTTGAAACTGGTTTATCAATCGGAAGTTATCTGAGCCAATATCTCTGCAATTTATATATGTCACAATTATATCATGAAATAAGCGAACGCATGTTTATAACGCGCAGAAATAAAAGAATCAACTACGTTGAACACGTATTATTTTATATGGATGATATTCTGTTGCTAGGATGTAATTCAAAGTTAATGCACCGATGCATAAAAGAGATCATCGAATACACTCGAGACAAACTCGGATTGACGATCAAACCATCGTGGAAAATGAGCCAACTAAAAGACAATGATTTTATTGACACTATGGGTTTCAGGATTTATCGAGACCATATTACTATGCGCCGTAGAATTTTTCTCAGAGCACGCAGAGCTTACGTTAGGGCGGCCAAGCATGGAATTCCTACTGCAAAACAAGCGAAGAAGTGCATGAGTTATTATGGAAATCTTATAAACACGAATTCAGCAAAACTTATAAGAAAATATAAAGTGGTTAAAATATCAAAACAGTCCAGAAAGGTGGTCAGTCATGAAAGCAAGATCAGATGTTCAACAGCCTAGTTTTACTTGCAAGACTTTAGATGGGATAGATTACGTGTATCTGTACGTTAACGAAGTGCAGATTGTCAACGATTCAGATCACGATTATGATACAAGCGATTCTACCGAATCACATACAGAATACGAATATGACTTCAATGAGTTCAGTGCAAAATCAGGAACTATGTCGCTTGATGAGATCAAAGAAGATCCTGCTAAATATATAGATTACATACCAGCAGATTCAGCTTCTTTGGAAACAAGAGTGTCTGACCTAGAAGTCTTTGTAGACGCTTTGTTAGGAGGTATGACCGAATGATGCAAAACGAAAAGCTTGTTTTAGCTAAAGAAATCGGAGAGAAGATTCGTATTCTGGCAGATCTTTTAACGGTAGAGCGTACACAATCTGACAAATTAGGCAGCGATTGGAATTGTGTTTATCTTGGTTCTGGCAGCAATAAACAGCTATTAAGACAAGAATACATAGCGCAAGAAGATCCTGTTGGCACTTCGGCTGATAATCCGATTGCTTATACAGACGGAACTCCGCTTATCAATAATGCGTTTTATCTAGTAGATGGAAAAATTAAAGTTTGGATGAACGAATGGGTTGATTGGGATACTGAAGGAGTTTCATAAAATCTTGATTTTGTCAAAAGGGAAGAAGATGATCCTGTGAAAAGAAATCTGTTTCGTGATTTGGTTGATATTCGCACTGCCGAATTAAGTCTAATTAAAACCAGAAAACATTGAGGTCAGAAAAGGCTCCTGACGCGCATAAGTACGAGATGCAGGATACGCCGCCCTGCCAATGTTAAATAATCTAAAAGGGACTACCATACGGTAGTCCCTTTTTTAGCGAAAAGCTCTGCCGCCACGGCGGCAGAGCTTTTACTCTTCTATGAAGTTTTTCTTGTATTCATCCAGTGATAGATCTGCTACCCCAATCCAATAAGGATTGTTCTCTTTTATGTCGTTTTCAATCACCTTGGACACGTATTCCCAAGTATGTACAATGTCTTGCTTTGAGTCATCCCAAATTTGTTGACAGGTCTTTTCGATACCTGTTAAGATGCAGCGAATATCAACGCCATCATAAAACCACTTAACCATGTTAGCAAGCGTTTTATAATTCAGTTTTTTCAAAACGCCATTATGTTCTGTTTCAGTATAATACTTCGCAGCCGTAACATATACTGAGAATGGCGTTACTTCGTCTTTTGAAAGATTCTGATCGACAGGTTTGTTGACTAGCAGCATTTGCATAGCCAATGCTGAAGATTCATCACCATAGCATTCTTTCTCAGGTATGGTAAGAATGTCTCCTGAGACATGTTTCCAAAATTTATCATCTACGAAAATATCCCCAGATATAATTAAATCAATAGCATTGATAACATATGCTTGAATTGATTTAATTGTTTCTTGCCGACTCATTTTATCTGCATACCCGATAGCTGCTCTAATTACTCCTTGTGATATATTCGCCTTATAGCAACTCTGGACTTTTGCTTTGAATTTTTTCCCCACTGTTCTCTGCAAGGTATTCTTATATAGCAGGGAAGCTTTTGATTCATACAGGGCCGCATCATCGTGATTGAATGCGATAGTCTTTTTTGTGATTTGTTGATCGTCTATAATTCTCAAAAAAAACGTATATTCTTTGCCAATCTTTTCGATCCGATAATCAACGACAAACCCTGTGAATTTATTATCATTCAAGATGTCGATGTCGTTTTTTACCTGTCTGACAAAATCTTGGACTCGTCTTTTCAATTTACTGATTCCCAGCATTTTTCTAAGCTGGGACACGCTTAAAGGATAATAATCACCTTGTTTGTTGCGTTGTTGTATCAAGCTTTTATAAGACATAAAGATTTCGTATAAAGGCATGGCATAACCTCTACGAGGAAGCGTCATCAAGCTATACAGCTTGTATGTTGTAAATTCTCTCTGCTGCCTGCCTATATATTCAAAAATTTCATCGTTTAATTGCAGAGTGATTATGCCCGTGTCTAGGTTATAGTCAGCAACTTTAATCCAGTTTATTGTACGAATGTGTCGGCATCCCATATCATCGACATCCATATAAACGGTTTGGACTTGACTCATTTGTGTAGTCCAAAATGCTACTTGGTAATTATTAGTACCTTGGATTTTTTTGGTAGCCATAGTTCTGTGCATACCCATAAACCGAATCAAATCTGTGGCATTGCATGTGAACGAAGGAGAACTGTATGTATTGGTTTGAGGATCGTAGTCTGCGTTATTTATCGCGGAGATAAGAATTCTACTCAAAGCAAACTGGAAGCCCGTAAGAGGCGTTGTGGTGTTGTCTAGTTCTTCAAAATACTGTTCGTCTGTCAGTATCTCGTTTGCATTTAATGGCGTATTGACGATTCGTCCCGGATTCCGAATCAACGAATTGCGGGCAACTATCGAATTGTCGTTGTCAAAATCTAAGTGCTTGATTCTTTGAGTCACGTCGCATCACCTCTCT
>CALFNR010000063.1:0-31515 GCA_937903005.1 uncultured Lachnoclostridium sp.
TCATAACACTCCATACCATTTAAGGCAACGAAACCTTTATCATCAAAACGTTCAGAACATTCTAACATTTTTTGTGGTATCAGTTTACTTGGACAGGCTTCTACACAACGTCCACAACGGATACAAGCTGATGGTTCAAACTCTGCAACTTCATCTCTGGTCATACAAAGGAGTGCAGACGATGTTTTCATTACTGGAACGTTTAAATCAAATAGTGCCATACCCATCATGGGGCCACCTGATACAACCTTTTTAGGCTGTGTAGTAAATCCGCCAGCTTCTTCAATTAGTTCGGCATAATTTAAGCCAGTTGGTACCTTGAAGTTTTGTGGCGTCTTGATTGCATCACCTGTTACCGTTACAATTCTACGCATAAGCGGAGTAGATTCACATACAGCAAGACAAACAGAAACTACTGTATCAACATTATCTACAACACAGCCTGCATCTGCTGGCAGCATCGCAGAATTGATTTTTCTACCTGTTGTTGCGAATATAAGTTGTCTTTCTGCTCCTTGTGGATATTTTGTCTTTAAGACCTTGACCTGAATTTTAGATTCGTTTTGAACCAATTGACTCATGATTTTGATTGCTTCAGGCTTATTATCTTCAATGGCAATAATACCTTGAGCATTTTCGAATAATCTTAAGATAACTTTTAAGCCTTTTACCAGTTTTTCTGGTTCTTCTAACATTACTCTGTAATCAGATGTCAGATAAGGCTCACACTCTGCACCATTTACGATTACATACTCTATTTTAGAATCATCTTTAGGAGTAAGTTTAATATGGGTCGGGAATCCGGCGCCTCCCATACCAACAATACCTGCATTTTTAATCAAGTTTCTAATGTCTTCTTTTGATAATTCTTCATAATTTCTCTTTTGTCCGATGCCTTCAGCCTTTTCATATAAATTATCATTTTCCACTACCACAGACAATACTTTTGCACCAGATACAGTTAATCTTGGTTCAACCGCTGTTACAGTTCCGGAAACTGAAGAATATATGTGTGCAGAGACAAATCCAGAAGCTTCACCAATCTTCTGACCAACTAAAACTCGGTCACCTTTAGCAACAATTGGGGTTGCTGGTGCACCAATATGTTGTGACATTGGGTACACTAAAAGCCCTTTAGGTAATACTTCTTTAATCTTCAAATCCTTGGATAAGTCTTTTCCTTCAAAAGGATGAACACCTCCACGAAATGTTAAAGCTTTCATGTTATACCTCCTTTTTTAACTTTTCGGAATTATTATAGCACATTAACCTATACAAATTAATTAAATTCTTTAATTTTACACGTTTGTACTAAATTTTGTACATAAAATTTTCCTTTTCCCCATTAGCGCAAAAATGCCAGCTGCTATGAATCACCTCATAACAGTTGGCACTTTACACTAATACTTCACTTGACAGTGTTGTTGTTTCTGGAGATACTTTTCCTTTGTCGCAAGGCCACCACGAATGTGTCGCTCCGATTTGTTTAAATCCAGCACTACCCTAGCTTGACTTGCTAGTGACGGATTAATCTGAACTAATCGTTCTGTCACGTCTTTATGTACAGTAGATTTAGAAATTCCAAATTGTTTCGCAGTCTGCCTTACGGTCGCATTATATTCGATAATATACTTGGCAATATCCACTGCCCTCTCTTCTATATATCCTTTCATATTCTACTCCGAAGGCTTCGGAAAAACCCCCTCAAATACTTGTTGATTAATTGTATGAGGAGATAAGATGAATTATGAACTTAAAAACCTGTCTACTTTTATTTTTAAAACAGCCATCCCCATATGCAGGCGTTCCTGCACAGGATGATGGCTGTCTTTTACTACCTAAATTAACTTTGTAAATTATCAATGCTTTTTTTCCCTTTTGTATAGTTATCACATATAATCAGAATGTATGAAAAAATATCAATATAATCATTATCTTTTTCTATAAATTCATGGAATATTTTGGATGTGATTAAACTAAATAAATCAAAAATGAGACACCCTAATAAGGCTCCTGAAAGATTAAGTATCAAATCCTTTACATCAAACTTAATGTCAATAGTATGTACTGTTATTATTAATATTAATTGAACAAATTCTATACTTAAAGATATAATTCCCGATATAATATAATTTTTCCTTCTATCTACATTGATATAGAAAGGTATACAAAAACCAATTGGTAATGTCAAAAGAATATTTCCTACGATTTGTAGTTTATCTAATGTTAAGAATGATAAATCGAACGATACATAATGCCTAACCGTTATAAATAAGTCACGTCCATCAAAATAAATTGGGAAAATGGCTTCCTTAATCACTAAATTTAAATACACACAAATAATACATCCACACAAATAAAAACCAAATGGTCTTTTCCTGATAACTCCTAATATGATTGTGCTAAGCATAAACACAACCGTTATCGGAATATAAAATAAATACCCATATGTAAACATTGTCTCTCCAATCTTTCTATGTTTTATTTTTTATAAACCCTTCGATATTAACATGGGCTAAATAATCAATATTTCCTTACGTTGTATTAATCCACTGTGCAATTCTGAAGGCATTTACAATGTCAGATTTTTGTTTTTCTATTGCTATTCTCAATAGCACAAAATCTATTCATCGAAGGAGCAGTTTCTCATTTCAACTACTCCCTCTCCTATGTTCTTTAGTAAAATTAAATATTTGACTTAATAATATACAACAACGTTTAATATTTATGTACTAATATCGAGCAAAACACTAACTAATTGCTACTTGTAAGTGTTCCAGATAAACTTAGATTAATGTGGTCATCATGATCCTTTATAAAAACTAAATAATAATGAGCCCCAGCCTTTTTTGTCGCTCCTGACATATTAAAATATACATTTGTATCTGTATCACTCACAACAAAATCATCACTACATATTTGACTTGTCTTACCTGAACTGTTCTCATAATAACAACCTGCACGCGTAACTGACACGTCTCCTTTATTATGCGACTTATCCAAACTATCTACATGAGCTGTTCCCGAAATATATAGTGGCTTATTTTCGTAAAAAGCATAGTATTGATTATTTGAATTACCATAAATTGCCTCCTTGTATAAGGTACCACTAAATTTTAGTGAAAATGAGGATGCAATAATACTTTCAGCAGTTATCCCACTTAATATAATCGCACAAGTAAACAAAACACTGCACAAAACCTTAATTTTTTTCATTTATTCCCTCCTATTTATTATATATTACTAAATCTTTCATATTTTAACATATTGCTAATTATTCGTCAATATTGTTGACTTGAATGAAAACGAAAATAATAAAATCACATTCGCTGCAAGCTTTTTGCAGCCACCCCCATATGCAGGCGTTCCTGCACAGGATGATGGCTGTCTTTTACTACCTTTACTACCTAAATTGATTTTCTCGCCCCATAGCTTCTTTTCTCACATTATGTGACTGATTCTGATTCTCGGGTTTTACTTTCTGTGTCACACTGTTAAACTTAGCCTGATTTTTTGCGCTTTCCTCGGCATAATTTTTCTTATCCATAATATCACCTCATTGTCTAGTATGTGTAGAAACCATATCAATCAAAGTATTCATCTTCCATTTCATAATGATTCATGTACTCTTCATCCATAAATAAATCTTCTGGTTCAGTTTGCTCCACATCCCCATATTCATTCCCATAACCAAACTGTCTTACTTTATTTCGCCTTGAAAACAACTTATGAATTCCTTCTATCATAGCCAGTCAATCCTTTCGTCACAAATTCATTCAGTTATATTTTTACTTATATGGATACGGATTATACATTGTCCTAGTTTTTTTTGAAAACAATACTATTTTTCTATTCCATTAATATAATAGAAATATAAAAATGATTGGAGAATACTATGAACAGTACTTACCCATTCGTTCTAGAGCCTTTAACATACCCTTGTAACGCTTTAGAACCTTATCTTGATGCACAAACGATTAATGTGCATTTTTCACTTTACTTAAAGGCATACGTGGACAAATTGAACGCTGAGCTTAAACAATATCCAGAATTGCAAAGCTGGACTCTCGAACAACTAATCAGCAACTATAAGTTACTTCCATCTGCTGCCCAAGAATCAATAAAAAACAATGCTGGCGGGGTTTATAATCATTACCTGTATTTTGATTCTATGACTCCTCCTGAAACCGTACAAATGAACACTGAATTCTCTATAATTCTAAAGAAAGAATTTGGTTCCGTACAAAGATTTAAGGAACTTTATATTAATGCAGCTGTTAATTCCTTTGGTTCTGCCTATATTTGGCTGGTATTAAATCAGAATGGCGATTTAGCTATTATTACAACCAAAAACCAGGATAATCCTTTATCCTGCGGGCTATATCCTATTCTAACACTTGATATGTGGGAGCATGCTTATTTCTTAAATTACCTAAATGACAAAAGACAATACGCCACCTGCTGGCTTCAACTAATCAACTGGGACTGTATTTACCAAAGATATTGCTTTATGCGAGAATTCCTAAACAAATAACAGCTCAAAAAGGCCCACAGAACATTATCTCCTGTAGGCCTTTTTTTATTTGATATTTAATTTCACATTAAATTATTTTGCTTCAACTTCTTTGATCGTTGCATTATCCTTGATAAATTGAATAACTTCATCTCGAATTACTAACTGCAATGCATAATCATCACCATACATCTGAGCAAATTCATCTATTGAGGAAGCACCATATTGCTGTGCAATCTCTAATTCCTTCTTAGTTTTTTCTTCACCTGTAGGGATTAAGTTCTCCTTTACCGCTACAGCGTAAGCAACCAAAGTCTGCTTAACTGAATTTTCCGAAGTAGTACGAACTTGTTCATTAAATTGATCTTCAGTCATTTTAAATGTCTGACTCAACAAGTCTTCATATGAAATTTTGTTTTGTTTTGCATAATCTTTGTAATAGTTAATCATCGAATCAGAACGTGCCTTTACTAAATCTTCAGGCAATTCTTTAAATTCACTAATTTCAACAAGCTTGGATAAAATGCTTGCCTGAAGAGCACTTTCTTCAACCTTTTTTACCTGTTGTTCTAACTCAACGCGAATCTGATCTTCATATTCTTTTGTTGTATCATATTCAGAAACAGAACGCACAAATGCATCTGTCCACTTTGCTACTTTCTTTTTACCTTGAATATAATTAATGGTTACATCGAATGTAGCATCTTTTCCCTTCAACTCATCTGAACCGTAGTTTTCTGGAAATGTTACATTAATTGTTACAGTCGTTCCGACCTTTGCGCCAATTAAGCCACTTTCAAAACCTTCGATATAACTCTTTGAGCCAATTGTTAAATCCTGTCCTTTTGCTGTTCCACCGTCAAATGCAACACCGTCTACTTTACCAACATAATCAATATTAACAGTATCTCCATCTTTTACTGAACCTTCATGAATTTTTTCTGTTGTAGCATTCTGTTGTAAAATTTCCTTAATTCTATCCTGTACATCTTTTTCTTCTACTTTACCTTTTTCTTTGGTTAATTCCATTCCTTTGTAGTCACCCAAAGTAACGCACTTTGCATATTCAGCTGGGGTTTTCGTTTTCGCTTCACTTTTCTTCTTATTCGTATCCGTATTTTCTCTTGTCCCTGAACAAGCGACTAGTATCATAGACAAGCATGTAAGCAAACATATTAATCTCTTTTTCATAATTTACATATACCTCTTTCTTCACTCTTTTGTTTTGCCTAAGTCATCACTAACTAATTTTAACCTTGAACGATGCAGTTCTTTCCGTTCTTTTTCCCTTTTAGCATATATGCATCCGCTTCATTGATGAGATTGCGAAATCCTTTATCCGCTAACCCGAAGGCTAGACCACAAGTAACGCTAATTGAAATTTCCTCTCCTCCATAATTCAATCGTAAATTTTGAATGTTATTCTTAATCTGGGTTACCCTATGTATAACAAATTCACGATCCCAGTTATGAAAAAGAATTACCATTTCCTCACCACCCCAACGGCAGGCAAATTCACTTCTATTGTCATCTTCATCGTCCACAACAATTCCTTTACTGATGATTTCTGCAACCTTTACCAAGACAGCATCTCCACATTCATGACCATATTGGTCATTAAATCTTTTAAAATTATCAACATCAAAAAAAGCAACTGCATTACTTCCCATAGAATAGGCTTTTATTTCAACTTTATCAATAATTTCTTCCATACTTCTGCGGTTTAACAGTTTTGTTAAAGGATCATGACATGATAAAAAGGTAAGCTTCTTGTTCTTTTCCTCTAATTCATGGCGATTTTGGTTAATCTCTTGGCAAGTAATAAAAGTTATTATAAGCAAACTCGCTATACACATCGTACAATTAAAAATTATAACCCCTAACTCTACTGACTTGTCATTAAATGTGTATATTGGCTCTCTATAGTACATAATTACCTTTAATACAATATACACAACTCCAGCCATTACTCCGCCAAATGACAGCATTTTCTGTGCCTTCGCGTATACGAATGAGTAAAAAAACATGACAGGAATAAATATAAAAATGTATAAGTCAAATCCTCCAGTAAATCCCAAGCATAGCAACGCTGCTATAGAATGAATGAGAACTTCTGAATAGAAAAGCACAATGGTTCTGGTAAACTGACCTTTTCTGATAGTAAAATGCATATATATATATATTGTGCAACTTACTGCATTTAACGCACCCAATAAAAAGATACTTTCATAAAAGAACAGTACCATCCATACTGCATGTATAAGCAAACAAGTCAAATCTATAAATATGCACTGAGTTATTTCTCGTTGATTACCTATCTTTTCTCGATTTGTACTATACCACATCTTTTCTACACTCCCAACATACCTCTTTCTTAAGTATAATACAAAAAAAATAATCAATCAATAGAAAAAGCCTTTTTAGACAATATGCACACATCCTATTGTACCATTTCAAGTTCTTCCATTTCACCTATCTGAATTCCCCTTGGTCTTACTGCAGAAGAGAATACGATTTGGGTCTGCGTTTTTCCAAACTGTGATAGTCTTCCAATAAAACCATCTAGCTCCTGTGTGCTAGGAAACGCTACTTTTAAGAGCATAGAGTACTGTCCTGTTACGCAGTAACACTCTAACACATTAGGACAAGAATTTACAAACGGATAGAATATTGCCTTCTGTTTAGGTGTCATTTCTAAATTAATGAAAGCAATAATATGAAAACCTAATTTTTCTTCATCTACTTCTGCTTGGTACCCCTTTACGTATCCTTCTCTTTCTAGACGCTCAATTCTAGATGACACTGCTGGTGAAGATAAAAATACTTGTTCTGCCAGCTGTTTCAATGAGTATCTTGCGTTTTTCTGTAATAACCCTATTAATTTTAAATCAATTGCATCCATGATTCTACCTCCTAAATATGTAAAAGTTAAAAAAGATCAAAAAAAGGCACATGGTTAATAAAACCAAGTGCCTCATTGCACAATTAAACTATATTTCATATTATACTATTACTTTTAAAGGTTTACAATACCCTTTTTTAATAAAATTAAGTTTTATAATATTAAGTTTCTATAAACTTTCTTTCGTATCCTTGTTTCTTTCTCAATAACTATGTTATAATCACAATCATGATTTGTAGTTGACACGAAAGGAACGGGAGACATGAAGTTTCAGTTAAAAGATTATAAACATGGTTGGGTATTGCTCTACATGATTATATACTTTACGTGGTTTATATTATTAGAGCAAAGGGATGACGTTCACTTTACCAATGTATATTGTAAGATAGATGATTATATTCCATTTTTAGAAATCTTCGTTATACCTTACATTCTATGGTTTTTTTACATTGCCATAACTGTATTGTACTTGCTTTTTGTATCTTCAGAAGATTTTTATAAATGTACTGCATTTTTATTTATTGGAATGACCATTTGTCTGATTATATATACAATTTGGCCAAATGAACAAAATCTAAGAATTAATACATTTCCAAGGAATAATATCTTTACTAAAGTTATTAATATGCTTTATACAACTGATACTTCAACCAATGTGTGTCCAAGCATCCATGTATATAATTCCATCGGCGTGCATATTGCGATCTGGCGTTGCGAACGTTTAAAAAAGCATCCGCTGATCCGCTATGGTTCGCTAGTATTAATGATTTTAATATGTCTTTCTACAATGTTTATTAAGCAGCATTCCTTTATTGACTTTGTATGTGGAATTTTACTTGCTGGTGTGATGTATATTTTAGTATACAGGTTATGGGACAAGTGGGAGTGCCTCTTTCACATAAATAAAGGAAAAATAAAAACCTCTACATGAAATTTTGTAGAGGCTTCTTTTTTAACTAAATCCATATATTTTTCTTGAGATGTGATATCCCACAACAATGATCTTTCTTCCAGTCTTGCTAGTCATCTGCATAGACTTTCCTAAAAAGTACTTACTTACTTCCTGATAAAGCCGTTTGTTCTTTTTCTTAAGATAGTTCCAAAGTTCTTCTTTCTTCTGCAAACTTTCCTCTGAACCATCCTTAACTAAAAAGACAGTACTTACTGTCATCATCATAACTAGATACTTCACCATATAATTTCTTAGCTTTTTATTTTTAATCTTAGTTAAATCATGACAGTCTATCATAATTTTATTTACTCGAAGCTGTTGATCAATACGTCCCATCATGACCTTTTCGTTAACAGACTGATCATCTCGTCCAATAAAATAACGATAAAAATCAACATTTAAATAATACATTGTTTTTACGAATGGCAATGGATAATAAACAAAAATGTTATCCACATAAAATGTATGCTTTGGCAAAGATAATCCACAATCTTTTAACAGTTTGGTACGATAAATAACGGAGTGCATCAGGATATTTTGACTGTTTCGAAAATGCTTTGTATCGGACCATCCAAATAGTTTTCCTTCTGGCATTGCACCTTTATAATCAATTACCTTTTGCTTATTTAAACTTACTTTTTCATATACGTAATTTGTAATCAGCATATCCAGTTTTACTGAGTTTTCAACCATATCTCTTAATACCACTAATATTTTACTTAGTGCTTCTTCATTAACCCAGTCATCACTATCAACTACTTTATAATACATTCCTGTTGCATGTTTTAACCCTGTATTAACGGCTTCACCATGCCCTCCATTTTCTTGATGAACTGCCTTTACGATCCCTGGATACTTTTCCTCATAACTCTTAGCAATTGATAATGTTTCATCCTTTGAACCGTCATCTACTACTATAACTTCAACGTCATCTCCACCTGTTAATAGCGTATCAATAGCATGGCTCATATACGCTGCCGAGTTATAACAAGGTATCGCAACTGATAATAATTTCATTTTAATGTCCTCCCTAAACCTAGGCCTCTGTTTTTGTCCATGGCCAAATCATAGACATCGTTATATATAAATCATTATATCCCTCTGCCTTAGAATTATTAGCATGTATGCATAAGTATCATTATAAACTTATTTCGTAAATGTGAAAAGAACTTTTTATATTTTCCTCATTTCAAGTTCTGTTAATCGTTGAACTATTTAACATTATATGCTAATATCATACACAAGAATGCTTTTATCATGTACAAACGCAATAAAAGGAGGGACAAAGCCTTAGCTTATAATATGGGAATCAACATAATTATTTGCGATGAAGATCGTATCAGCTTAAAGATAAATACAACATATATGGAAGAGTTCAGTCAAAAGTATAAAGTTAAAACCAATATCAATCCTTTTGATACTGTGGATGATTCCTTTTACCAATACATAAGTAAAAACACAATAGATATCGCTCTTCTAGATATTGATTTTAAAAATTGTGACGGCATACATCTTGCCAAAGATATTCAAAAGAAAAATCCATGGGTTTCTATTATTTTTATAACGGAACGTGCTGAATATGCACTGGAAGCTTTTAATCTTCTTGCAGTTGGATTTATACAGAAACCAATTAAACAGCTTAAATTAGAGAAGCTATTTGCTCGCTGTGTTATTCAGGCACAATCTATGAAAAGCAGGCGATTTGGCACAAACATCGACTTTACAGTGAATAAAACTTCTGTTTCCATCAGGCAAGCTAGTATTTTATACTTAGAAAAACTGCAACAGAAAACCCGCATCATTACAGCACAAAAGCAGTATGAAACTTATGAAACTTTAACTTCAATTGAAAACCGGCTTGAAACATCGTTCTTAAGAGTAAATCAAAGTATTATTGTAAATATACAGCAAATAGCTTCTCTTGAACAAAATACTATTTTTCTTTCCACTGGTGAATCTTTTAAGATTGGCCGGTCCTATGCCAAAAAGGTGAAAGAGGCATATGCAAACTATCCGTTCTAAATTCTTAAATAATTATCTTTGCTAGAATACTACAAAAACTTAAGAATCCTTGCAGAATTCTTAATAATAGCTAAATATTTCTATATATATATGTAGAAAATAAAGGATTTTACGTAAAAACTTCTCTCATTATTGCACTTTTATAGAAGATGTATTAGAATAGAAACAAGCTTAATAATAACCTTTTCATAAGGAAAAAAATTAGAATTGCCCTTTTAATTTTTTATTAAGCCCCCTTTTAAAATTTTCAATAATAAAAAGAGGATTATGTTCGCACACACATAATCCTCTTTTTACGTCTATTATGACTTTATAATCTTTCTACGCCTTCTTCTGTTACTCTTGCATAGATTAATGGTTCTACGTTCTCTTTCCCTTCTGGATCAATTGTATACGATTCAAGGAAGAGCTTTTCACCTGCCTTTATCATTTCAAATGATGAAGAATATAAGGTTGCTAAGACTTCGCCAACCTGTACCTGCTCACCTGTCTTTTTACGAAGGACAATTCCTGCCTGGTAATCAATAGAGCTTTCTTTTGTTTCTCTTCCTGCCCCTAAAGCCACTGATGCCACGCCGACTTCCTCCGTATTAATATGAGTGATGATACCAGAATGTGGTGCTACTACATCATAGTAGTATTCCGCCTTCTTAAAGTTGTTGGTGTCTTCGATTACAGAGACATCTCCACCCTGCGCCAATACCATATCCTTTAACTTGGCAAGTGCTGCTCCGCTATCAACTGCTTCTCGAACCTTGCCTCTACACTCTTCTAGTGTGCCTTTTTCAGCTAAGTATAACATATTTGCTGCAAGTTCGAAGGAAACCTGTGCTAAGTCTTCTGGTCCTTTGCCATTTAAAACGTCCACAGCTTCGATTACTTCAAGTGAATTTCCGATTGCATGCCCCAACGGAATATCCATATTGGTAATGAGTGCAGCTATTTTTCTACCTGCTTTCGTACCGATACTTACCATCTTTTCTGCTAACGTAATAGAATCTTCAAGCGATTTCATGAATGCCCCACTACCCGTCTTCACGTCTAGTAAGATACAATCACTTCCTGCCGCTAATTTCTTGCTCATAATGGATGCTGCAATTAAAGGAATACTATCAACTGTTGCTGTAACATCACGTAGTGCATATAACTTTTTATCTGCTGGTGCAAGATTACCAGACTGCCCCACTACACTAATTCCAACCTTATTGACAATTTCAAAAAATTCATCTGTGTCAATTGCCACACGAAAACCAGGAATGGACTCTAATTTGTCAATTGTCCCGCCTGTATGTCCAAGACCACGTCCAGACATTTTGGCAATTTTAACACCACAGGCAGCTACAATAGGCGCTACAATCATCGTAGTTTTATCTCCTACACCACCTGTACTGTGTTTATCTGCTTTTATTCCTTCAATTGCTGATAAATCAACCATATCTCCCGAATGAGCCATCGCCAGAGTTAGCACCGTTAATTCTTCATCCGTCATTCCTTTAAAATAAACTGACATTAAAAATGCTGACATTTGATAATCAGGAATTGTTCCCTTTACATATTCATCAATCATCCACTGAATCTCTTCTTTAGACAACTCTTGTCCACATTTTTTCTTTTCTATTAAATCATACATTCTCATGGTTCTTATCACCCTTTCGGCAATTGTTTTATCTATTTCTCATCAAGCAGATTTCCTGGACCAAAGCCTAATGGTAAGATTTCTTCCAATATAAATTCCTTATAATCATCTAGACTCTTTGCCAGAATGACTTTAAATTCCTTTGGATTACAAAACTCCATCATCACCTGTCGGCACACACCACATGGTGGACAGTAATCATCCAGCTTTCCATGTTTCCCACCAACAATTGCAATTGCCTCAAATTTATATTCACCTTCGCTAACTGCCTTAAAAAATGCTGTACGCTCTGCACAATTACTAGGTGTATAAGATGCTGACTCTATATTACATCCAGTATAAACCTTTCCATCCTTTGTCAGCAAAGCAGCTGCAACCTTGAAATTAGAATAAGGTGAATACGAAAATGGTATCGTATCAATTGCCTTCTGTATTAATGCTTTTTGATCCATAAAATCTCTCCTTTTTAATACCCTGTAGCTTCTTCATTTTTTAGGATTTTCACGATTCTGCTAGTTCCTAATCTGTTAGCTCCTAAGGAAATAAATTTTTCAGCATCTTCTAGTGAAGAAATTCCACCAGCTGCTTTGATTTTCACATTTTTACCTACATGTTCTTTGAATAAGGCAATGTCTGCAAATGTTGCTCCTGCAGTAGAAAAGCCAGTTGAAGTTTTAATATAATCTGCTCCAGCTTTTGTAACGATTTCGCACATTTTTATTTTCTCTTCGTCTGTAAGAAGACAGGTTTCGATAATTACCTTTAAGATTTTATCTCCGCAAACCTCTTTTAATGCACGAATTTCATTTTCTATCTCATCGTACTTCTTATCCTTTAAGTGTCCGATATTGATTACCATATCAATTTCGGAAGCACCATTGTCTAAAGCATTTTTAGTTTCAAAAATTTTAACTTCTTTGGTACTGTATCCATTTGGGAAACCAATTACTGTACATACAGGAATTTTACCGTCTACGTAATCTGCTGCCTGTTTTACATAAGATGCTGGAATACAAACAGATGCACATTGATATTTAATACCATCATCACAAATCTGTTTAATGTCTGCCCATGTTGCACCTTGTGTTAATAATGTATGGTCTACCATACTTAAAATTTCTTGATTGTTCATCTGACTTCATCCTCCTTATTTTATCTTTGACCTTTTTGATATGGTTCGCCATCAGCTTTTGGAGCTACGGATTTACCAACGAAAAGAATTAGTATAATAATTGTCATGATATATGGAAGCATTGAAATTAATTGAGATGAAATATTAAAGTTACTTCCGCCTAAAATAATCGCAATTGCTTGTGCACATCCAAATAATAGACAAGCACCGTAAACCCCTTGAGGTTTCCATTTACCAAAAATAACGGCTGCTAATGCGATAAATCCCTGCCCACTAATAGCGGTTGGTGTAAAGTTAGAGATAATCGCTAATGTTACAGATGCTCCTCCAAATCCAGCTAGAACACCAGAGATTATAACACAGATATAACGAATCTTCTTAACACTGATTCCTAATGTATCTGCTGCTGCTGGATGTTCTCCAACTGCCTTTACACGCAATCCCCAAGTTGTCTTTGAAAAGATAAACCATGTAATTACTGCAATTGCAAATGCAATTACAACTGTAACATCTACGTTAAAGTAGCTTAAATATTTGTTTCCTGCTGTACTTCCTAAAATCTTAGGTAATTTTCTAGGTACCGTTGGTGTGTTAATTGCACCAAAAACCTGACGTGCAATAAAGTAAGCAAGACCAGCACCAAGTAAATTAATTGCGATACCAGATACTGTCTGATCCGCTAATGCTTCTATACTTGCAACAGCATGTAACAAAGCAATTACACCACCTGCTAAACCAGCTGCCAAAAAGCCCAGCCAAGGATTTCCTGTATGATAAGCTACGGCTACACCTGTTGCTGCACCTACACCCATCATCCCTTCAATACCAATATTGATAACACCTGAACGTTCGGAAATCATGCCGCCTAAAGCTCCAAACACAAGTGGAGTTGAATACATTAAAGTGATACTAAAAATTAATAAAATGGTATTAAGCACGTCCCTCACCTCTCTTTGTCAGTTTATCTGCGAACATAGGAACCAGTCTTGATAATGCAATAAAGAATACGATGGTTCCGATCATAATGTTAATGATTTCGGATGGTGCTCCAATTTCAGACTGAATAGAACCACCGCCATAGATTAATCCTGCAAATAAGAAACCTGCAAAGATACATCCGATTGGGGAGTTACCCGCAATTAAGGCAACAGACAAACCGTTAAAGCCATAATTTTCGAAAGTTCCTAAAGTAGAAACCTTATGTGATACACCTGTTACCATTAATGCACCTGCAAGACCTGATAACGCACCTGCGATTAACATAGCATGAAGAATGTTTTTACGCACGTTAATACCTGCAAACTCAGCTGCGTATTTGTTAAAACCAACTGCGCGAAGTTCATAACCCTTACATGTTTTCTTTAATACGATTGCAACAACGATTGCAACGATGATTGCAAAAATAATACCAATGTTCATATCCGTCTTATATATAAGTTCTTTTAATACATCGTTTTCTTTTAAAAATGCTTTTCCAGCATCAGATTTCTTCCATTTGAAAATAAAGTCAAATCCCTTTGCACTAATCTCTTTCGTTGCCGTAGAGTTTGGCTGATGGAAGTAATTTGAGCTTACGATAAAGTTACAGAAATAGAATGCAATCCAGTTTAACATAATTCCAATAATAACTTCATGAATCTCAAACTTTGCTTTCAAATAACCTGCAATCGCACCATAGACAGCACCTGCCAAAACACCTGATAGGATAATTAATGGATATTCTATCACCGCTGGAAGATCTGTAATAATACCTACCATGGTTGCAACTACTGTACCCACGATATACTGACCTTCTGCACCAATATTAAATAATCCTACCTTAAATGCAAATGATACACTGACACCTGTTATGATGATTGGTGTCGCCTTTATAATTACGTTAGCAATATACTTTGGCTTCGAAAAAATTCCTCTAAATAGAATGCCAAAGGCTTCAAAAGGATTGTAACCAGTAAAAGCTAATATTATCATCGCAACTACGAAACCTAATAAAATCGCAATTACGGTTGAAGTAATCTGCTTTTTTAAAATCTTATTCAGTCTTTCCATTCTCATTACCTCCAGCCATTAATAAACCGATTGTCTGCTCATCTACTTCACCTTGCTTAAATTCTCCTGCAATGTGTCCATCATAAATGACTGCAATTCTATCGGATACATTCATAACTTCATCCAGCTCTAAGGATACGAGAAGAACCGCTTTTCCTGCATCTCTTTCCTTAACAAGCATTTTATGAACATACTCAATCGCTCCAACATCCAGACCTCTTGTTGGCTGTACAGCAATAAGCAAATCAGGCTGATTGGCAATTTCACGACCAATGATAACCTTCTGCTGGTTACCTCCAGACAAACCACGAACTAAATGTTCTTCACAATCATCTGGTCTAACATCATATTCTTTAATAAGTTGTTTTGTATGCTTTAAGATTGCATCTTTTCTTAAGAAACCACGCTTAGAAAATTGGGCTTTCTTATAATTCTCAATTACTGCATTCTCAGCAACTGTAAAGTTAAGGACAAGTCCTCTCTTTTGTCTATCTTCATGAATCGTCGCAATCTTATGGTTAATAACGTTCTTTGGTGTTGTATTCTGAATCTGGGCACCGTTCATTGTGATAGTACCGCTCTTTACTTTAGTAAGACAGGTAATGGCTTCAATAAGTTCTTTCTGTCCATTTCCATCAATACCTGCAATACCAACAATTTCACCTCTTCTAACCTGAAGAGAGAGATTCTTAACTGTTTCTAGTTTTCTCTCATTTTCCACCACTAGATCCTTAATCTCGAATACAACATCTTTTGGATTCGCTTCTTTTTTATCTACAACTAACTTAACTGCATGACCAACCATCATATTGGCTAACTCTTCTTCTGTTACATCATCCACCTTAACTGTATCAATGTACTGTCCACGTCTTACAATCGAACAGACATCAGAGGAAGCCTTAATCTCTTTTAACTTGTGAGTAATGATAATAATGGTCTTTCCATCTTTGATTAAGTTGTGCATGATTTCAATCAAATCGTCGATTTCCTGTGGAGTAAGCACCGCGGTCGGCTCATCCAGAATTAGTATATCAGCACCTCGATAAAGTGCTTTTAAGATTTCAACTCTCTGTTGCATACCAACAGAAATGTCCTCAATTACAGCATCCGGGTCAACTTCTAACCCATACTTCTTTACCATTTCATTGATTTTATCTTTTGCTTTTGACATATCCAAGATACCAAGGCCTTTGGTAATCTCATTTCCTAGAATGATATTTTCTGCAACAGTAAAATTTTCTACTAGCATAAAGTGCTGATGTACCATACCAATTCCACTGCTTATGGCAACGTTAGGGTTTTTCATGGCTACTTCTTCTCCATTGATGTATATTGTACCTTCATCCGCTTGATAAAGACCATACAAGATATTCATCAATGTACTTTTACCTGCACCATTCTCTCCTAAAATAGCATGAATTGTACCTTTTTTCACGTTTAGTTCCATATTGTCTAACGCAGTAAAACTACCAAACCTTTTCACGATTCCATGCATCTGAACTGCATAATCTTTACTTATATTCACACTATTGTTCCTCCTGTCCATCTACATTATATACAGCTATCTAACTAGATATTTGCTGTAAACTATGATGTGCTTGTTACAATGCTACTTGCTTTTTGTCCGCGCAAGTCACCCCGAATAGCTGCTAGTAAACTTAAAAAATCAGTCCGTCCCACACTAACCGGGGTCACTTGCGTGATTTTATCCATTAAGGCTTAAAAAGCTGTCACACAGCTAACTAAGTTAGTTGTATAACAGCTTTTCATTTATATCTTATTGATTGAACGCATCAAATGTATCTTTGTTGTATGGTGGTACAATCTTTCCAGCTGCTATTTCATCCTGAAGTGCCATAGTTTTCTCATAAACCTTAGCGTCCATATTTGGATTTTCTGTTGGTATTCCTACACCACCATCAGATAAACCATAAGTAAATGTCTGTCCGCCAATCTTTTCACCCTTCATACATTTTTCAGAAATATTCTCAACCGCTACATTTACTCTCTTTAATGCAGATGTTAATACATTTTTAGGAGCTAAATAAGATTGGTCAGAGTCAACTCCGATAACAAGTTTATCAGCTTCAACTGCAGCTTCGATAACACCGATTCCTACACCACCTGCTGCATGGAACACGATATCACTGCCGTTAGAATACATACTTGTAGCAATAGCTTTACCTTTTGCAGAGTCTGTAAAACTGTCTGCATACTGTACATCAACTTTAATATCCTTGCCAAGTTCTTTTGCAGCATATCCTACACCTGCACGATATCCATATTCAAACTGGTCAATAATTGCACTGCCAACTCCTCCAACAAATCCAACTGAATTTGTCTTTGTTGTAAGACCTGCTACATATCCAACTAAGAAAGAAGAATCTTGTGCATTAAATGTTACACATGTTACATTTTCTGGAATGTCTTCATAAGCATTATCAACGATAGCGAAATTAACGTCATCATTCATTTCTGCTGCATCTAATATAGCGTCAGCCATAGCAAAACCAATACCCCATACTAGGTTATTGCCTTCATCAACCTGTTTATCAATGTTAGATGTATAATCTGTTTCTTGTGTTGATTCTAAGTAGCTTACATTTGTACCAGTTTTTTCTTTAAACTCCTGCAATCCTTCCCAAGAAGATTGATTAAAAGACTGATCGTTAACACCGCCAGTATCTGTTACCATACTAACTTTAAAATCACTTTTAGAAGTAGTATCTCCACCCTCTGCGGAGTCTGTTACCTCAGGATTTTTGCTGTCGTTTTTACTTCCTGAGTTATTATTGTTACTACCACAAGCTGTTACAGATACTGCCATAACTGCCATCATCATTGTTGCTAAAAACTTCTTCTTCATGTACGTGCTCCTCCTTGATCCCTTCATCAAACTATTTAAATTATAGAACATAATCAAATTTAGCATAAAATAGGCAAATACGCAATGGAAAAATCGCTTTCCATGATCTTTATTTTATTAACTTTTTTCCGAATGTAAGTAACTGCATTATTCTTCAATAGCTTTACAATTCGTCAAAAAAGCTGTCATACTTTTTATAAAGTACAACAGCTTTCCCTAGGCATCTCTTTTTAATTGGATTGTTCTAACGTATCTGCATTGTAAGGTGGCACAATCTGTCCAGCTGCTATCTTTTCCTGCACTTCCATTGTCTTTGTATATACTTCGTCATCCATATTTGGATTACTTTCTGGAATGCCTACGCCTCCGTCTGCTAAACCAAATGTAAATGTCTGTCCGCCAATATTATCTCCCTTAGCAAATCTTTCAGAAAGGTTCTGGACAGCTACATCAACTCTCTTAAGAGAAGATGTTAAGACATTCTTAGGTGCTAAATAAGACTGGTCAGAATCAACACCAATTACCCATTTATCAGCTTCAACTGCGGCCTCAATTACACCGATACCAACACCTGCTGCTGCATGGAAGATTACATCACTCCCATTCGAATACATTGCTGTTGCAATTGCCTTACCTTTCGCGGAATCACTAAAGCTATCCGCATACTGCACATCTACTTTAATTTCCTTGCCTAACTCTTTTGCTGCATATTGAACACCTGCACGATATCCAAATTCAAACTGGTCGATAATCGCACTGCTTACACCACCTACAAACCCAACTGAATTTGTTTCTGTTGTAAGACCAGCCACATAACCAACTAAGAAAGAAGAATCCTGTGCGTTAAAAGTAACACAAGTTACATTGCCAGCCACTGTGTCATATGCATTATCTACGATTGCAAAATTTACGTCCTCGTTCATTTCTGCCGCACTCTGTAGTGCTCCTGCCATTGCGAATCCAACACCCCACACTAAATCGCTGTCATCATCAACAAGTTTGTCAAGATTTGTTGCATAATCAGACTCCTGTGTTGACTCAAGATAAGAAACTGTCGCACCTGTATTCTTTTTAACAAGTTGTAACCCTTCCCAAGCGGACTGATTAAATGACTTGTCATTTACGCCTGCTGTATCGCTAACCATACTAATTTTCATGTTGCTTTCTGTTGTTTGACCTTGTTGCTGGTCTGCCCCTGCTCCTTGATTCTTAGTACTATTGCTGCTACCACAAGCAGTTGTCATAACTGTCATAGCTGTCATTAATAAAATTGCCACTAGTTTCTTTTTCATGATGTCCTCCTCAAATGTCACTTATTTTTGCTCAAACTTTCAACATTATAATATAACATTTGCAGATATGCAAGCAAAAAAGCAATTTAACAATAGGTAAATTAATCCATTTTTATGCTAACTCTAAAGCCACTTCCATCATGTTTCTGAATCCTACTTGTCTTTCTTCTGCAGAAAGTTCTTCTCCTGTGAATAAGTGATCAGAAATTGTCAACATACAAAGTGCTTTCTTTCCTAAACGAGCTGCATTCATATATAAACCTGCTGCTTCCATTTCTACTGCTAAAACGCCCATCTTCTTCCATGCTAATTTTGCATCTGGGTTATCATCATAAAATGTATCAGAAGATAAGATGTTACCAACCTTAACAGGTACATTTAATTTTTCTGCTGATTCAACAGCCTTGCGAAGTAAACCGTAGTCTGCGATTGGAGCAAATGTTCCTGGCAGATTATATTGATGCGCAAAGTTTGAGTTTGTAGATGCGCCCATTCCAATTACTAAATCACCAAGTTTTAAATCATCTGCATATCCTCCGGCAGAACCGATACGAATAATGTTTTCTACACCATACATTTCGTATAACTCGTAAGAATAAATTCCGATAGATGGGATTCCCATACCGCCTCCCATAACGGAAACTTCTTTCCCTTTATAAGTTCCTGTAAATCCAAGCATGTTACGAACATGATTAAAACAAACTGGATTTTCTAAATAAGTTTCTGCAATAAATTTAGCTCGTAGTGGATCTCCTGGTAATAAAACTGTTTTTGCTATTTGTCCTTTCTCTGCTTCGTTATGTGGTGTTGCCATAAGTTATCCTCCTTGTTATTTCATTATTACTGGTAGTATAGATGTACCTTTTGTTTTGCATGGAATATTAAAATAATCCAAAATAGTAGCTGAGATATCTGCAAAAGAATCTCTTGTCCCAAAATTTGTTCCAGCCTTTATTTTATCTCCATAAATTAAAAGTGGTGTATATTCTCTAGAATGATCCGTAGATGGTGTACTCGGGTCACATCCGTGATCTGCTGTAATCATAAGAATATCATCTTCTTTTAGACCATCTAGAATAGCTGGTAACTGCTCATCAAAGTAAGTTAATGCATTGGCATATCCCTCTACATCATTTCTATGTCCGTAAAGCATATCAAAGTCAACTAAGTTGATAAAGCACAAGCCTTCAAAGTCCTGTTTTGTATATTCGATTGTACGCTCAATTCCTTCTGCATTGCCTGCAGTACGAACCATAGAACCAATACCTTTTCCAGCAAAGATATCATTAATCTTTCCTACTGCGATTACTTCTTTGCCTGCTTCTAGTAACTGATCAAGCATTGTGATTCCTGGTGGGACTAAGGAATAATCATGACGTCTTGGTGTACGAGTAAAGTTTGGCGCTTCTCCAACGAAAGGTCTGGCAATCACACGACCAACTCCAAATTTGCCTGTACATAACTCTCTTGCGATTTCGCAGTAACGATATAATTCTTCGATTGGGACGATAGATTCATGGGCTGCAATCTGGAATACACTATCTGCTGATGTGTATACAATTAAATCACCAGTCTTCATATGTTCTTCACCATAATCACGAATTACATCTGTACCAGAATAAGGTTTGTTGCACAATACTTTTCTGCCTGTTGCTTCTTCAAATTTATCAAGAAGCTCTCTTGGGAATCCATCCGGGAAAGTTGGTAAAGGCTGATTGGAAACGTGACCTGCAATTTCCCAATGTCCAATTGTAGTATCCTTCCCCTTTGATACCTCTGTCATTCTTCCATATGCACCTGTTAAAGAAACATTCTCCTGGCACCAGTCTGCCTTACAAGGTGATACGTCAACTCCATCAATATCAAGAAGTCCTAACTTTTTCATATTTGGGATGTGAAATTTGCTGCTTGTTGAGCAAGCCTTAATTGTATTGCTTCCTGCATCCCCAAATGCAGCTGCATCAGGCATTTCACCGATCCCGAAACTGTCTAAAACAATTAAAAAAACTCTTTTCATATGAATCTCTATACCTCCTTACTACCCATTACACTAATTGGTCTGGATTTAAACATTTTAATTCATCTACCACAAATAATCCATCTTTTCTTATCAAAACATCATCAAAATAGATTTCTCCACCGCCATACTCTGGTGTTTGAATACACACTAGATCCCAGTGAATAGAAGATTTGTTTCCGTTTGGTGCGTCATCATAACTGTTACCAGGTGTAAAGTGGAAGGAACCCATAATTTTTTCATCAAATAAAATGTCTTTCATTGGTGTTGTGATATATGGATTCACTCCAATTGCAAATTCGCCAATGTAACGGGCACCTTCATCTGTATCAAAAATAGAATTGATTCGCTCTGTGTCATTAGAAGCTGCTTTCACAATCTTACCATTCTCAAATGTTAATGTAATATTTTCAAATGTGAAACCTTGATATAAGGACGGAGCCGTATAGCGAAGTACACCATTTACAGAGTCTTTTACTGGTGCTGTATAAACTTCTCCATCAGGAATGTTCATTTCTCCTGCACATGGAATTGCTGGGATATCTTTAATGGAGAATGTTAAGTCTGTACCTTCTCCTACGATTCTAACTTTATCTGTTCGATTCATATAGTTTACGAGACTTTCCATTGCCTTATTCATTTTTGAATAATCTAAATTACAAACTTTAAAATAATAATCTTCAAATGCTTCTAAGCTCATATTAGAAAGCTGTGCCGTTGAATAGTTTGGATATCGCATTACAACCCATCTAGTTGTCTTTAGACGGACCTCATGATGAACTGGTGTCATATAATACTTATCATACAATTTTCTCTTTTCTTCTGGCACATCGGATAATTCCGCTGCATTTTCAGTTCCACGGACACCAATATAGCAATCCATCGCTTCCATTTCCTTAGAATCAATTTCAGCCATGAGCTGCATCTGCTCTTTTGTACAATTCATTAACACTTCACGAAGAACAGATGAGTCTTCAAAATGTGGAAAAGGCACTCCGCCCACAGCATAAACTTCCTTAATCAACTGTCTTGCTAACTCTTTTGTATCACTTCCCACATAGTGAATATAAACCTTATCTCCTGGCTTAACAGCCATAGAATAGTTTACTAAATTTTTTGCTAATACCTTAATACGTTCATCCATTTCCCTTTACCTCCTAGAATACATTACTTAACTCATGCAAACATTAAAAATATAACCACTATTCTCAAACATGCTATCTGCATTTGCAAGAAGCATGGTTTGAACAGCGTTGGCTGCTGGGTCATAATATTTTACATAATATTCATCATATCCAACAAGAAGTACAGCTTGATTGCTTGACTTCATTGCTATAACTGGATAACCAGAACCTACATAATAAAGCACCTCATCTAAATTACAACCTGTTAGATTATACGTATTTCCCTTAAAGCTGCTTTGTAATATGTCATATATAGACTCGCTCATCGCCGATATCTTTTCTGCGTTACAGGATACTCCGTTAAATTTGAGTGTCATAGCGATGCATGCGCCTATTGAATCGATACTTCCGGTAGTATTTATTTTGCTATATCCATTAATGGTGTTACTTAAGAATTTACCTCCACGTTCCCAGACAATTCTGTACTTACTGTCCATGACTGCTCCCATGGCCTGGTCTGCACTCCTAATAGCATCAGCGGCATTTGTATAAGAGTCAATAATCGTTCCATAACCAAATACATAATACTTATTCACCTTGGTTTTTTGTTCCTCTAATATTAACGTTGTACTAGCCGTAATAATTGTGTTCATTGTAGTTTTCTGTTTCGGAACAGCCCCCAATACCACATTGGATGGAAGCTTAATAAAGTATTCTTTCTTCGCCTTCTTAGATTGTTGTGTCTCAAGAACAAAACCTTGTGCATCCGTCTCAATGTTATTAATTATACTGTCACTTTGCGCTGAGGTATAGCCAAGTGCTGAATCATTGGATTTTTTAATACGGTTTAGTGTAATTACATTATTGTCTACTGTGATACTGCTTACATAAATACCTGGTCTTGAGTACTCTTTTAATACCTTCCCATCTCCATTACAAATAGCAATCTCATAATAAGGAACTATTTGCTCCCCCTGTTTTGACGTCTTAATCGCATTGCTTTTTACTTTCCCCAAAATGATATTACTATCACTGTTTCCCAGTAAAGAGATATTCTCATGTTTTGCTGCAGTAATTTTCTTAATTTCCTCTGTTTCTAAGTTCAAAATATGAACTACCTTGCTTTTCTTAACCAAATGAGAGTCCTGCCATGCTAAATAGCCAGCATTTTCAAGCAAAATAATATCATCCTCTGATATATCAGCGGCAATCGTCTTAAGTCTCCTAGATGCAATGTTATACGAATATACCTGATTATTAATAGCAAAATAAAATACTCCATTAGAACTTAAATATCCGTAATTATTTAAGTCCTCTTTTAGCATTTCATAGGTGGTTTCCATTGGAATATACACAAGTTCCTCGATTCTATTCTCAGAAGCATGGAACTTGTAAAGAAGAACCGCAACTCTTCCTTCATAATCTCCACGGTTTATATAACCATAAACCATAAAGTCAATATTTCCTTCTTCATCCATATTGATTACGTTTATTCCATAACGGTTATAACCACTGCGCTTATAGTCCTTTTTATCCGTAAGGAAACTAAATACTTTGACAGCTCTATTTTCAACGGTATCGTAATACCATAACGCCCCTTGCCTTACAAAACAAAGTTTTGTTTCATCTTCTGTAGAATGCAATTCCAGATTCTCATCATTGGTAATCCCAATCTTTAATGCATTCTTTTTCACACTGGTCAGATTACTGTTAAATACCTCTTCCATTGTCCTTTGATACCCCAATAAGTACATTTGGTTATTGGCATAACGGATGCGGATAAACTCATTGACATAGTATAAATCTTCTACATCATTTCCTGTATTGGCTTTTACGTAGTACTGATAAACAACGGATGCTGTCTCCCTAGTATACTCTGTAAACATAGGAACTGCATCGGAAACTACCTTCGGCTTTAAGTTGCCCCATGTTATGTTTTGAACACTTGATTTAATGTCCACGTATGCCAAAGTAGAGTCATCGGAGTTTCCATACTCTAAGTAGGCAGTATACTGTTCCATTTCTTTCTTTTGAAATGTTGCTTTATGGAACTTCTCAATAAAATCTATCTTTTCCTTGAAAAAAGATTCATCGGAGTAAAATTTAAGTCTTGTATAGTAATGAATCTTACGCCCTTCTTCTGTAATGGCAGTTAATTTCATTGCATATTCTTTCCCTTGCAGATAACTTTCTTTCAATGCAATTACCACATATCTTCCATCATCATCTTTCTTAACGGATGTGGTCGCATCACTCTCCACTATCTCACCGGATGATGCTAATCTTGTCTCATATTTCACCTTACGAATCACATTCTTAGCATCATCTAAGCGAAATTTCAGTTTCTTAGAACCATCCATATAAGTCATGGACTCTCGCACATTAACTGCATTTAAACTGCTACTGTATCCATGCATTTCATTGACAAGCTTATCTCCATTCTGTACGTACAAAAGTGGAAATGTTGCCTCTCCCATAGATACGGTAGAACTAAAACTAATGGTTACATCTTTCATGTAACGCTGCATAAATGCAAGTGATACTATAAAAACAACAAATAAAACGACACCTCTATATACGTGTTTCATGATACTTCATTCCAATCTTTTTATCTTGCCTTTCTGGATTTGCTTCCAGAAGTTCTCCTAATGTAGGTTGCACATGTAAAAACTGTACTAGTTTTTCATAATCCTTTGTATCTTTCTTCTTTCCATTTGCCTGCTTTACCGCACGAATTAAAATATTCTTTGGAGTATGTTCCATATCAATAAACTCAAGAATCTGGGTTTTGTAGCCATGACATTCTAACAGCTCTGCTCTCAGCCCATCTGTAAGCAATGCCGAAATACGTTCTTTTAATAAACCATAATGTAATACCGTATCTAATTCTTTACATTTTATCTGCTGGTTAATCTCATGCTGACAACATGGTACAGACAAAATGACTTTCGCATCCCATTCAATTGCCTTGTGAAGTGCAAAATCAGTTGCAGTATCACATGCATGAAGTGTTACTACCATATCAACTTTTTCAAGTTCTTCATAATCCGCAATATTACCATGTAAGAACTTCAGTTTATCATATTGATACTTCTTAGCCAGCGCGTTACAGGTTCTTATTACGTCATCCTTAAGATCTAATCCTATGATGTTAATATCATACCCTTTTAAGTTCTTAAAATAATAATAGAGTGCAAATGTTAAATATGACTTTCCACATCCAAAATCAAGGATTGTAAGTTCTTTGTCTCTTGGAAGTTCTTCCACAATATCTTCTACGAATTCTAAGAATCTGTTTATCTGTCGGTATTTATCATATTTAGACTGTACAATCTTACCTTCCTTGGTCATAACACCTAGATCTACTAAGAATGGTACAGCTGTTCCTTCTGCCAGAATATACCGCTTTACTCGATTGTGTTCAATCATAGGTTTTGGCAGTTCCTGTTTTAATTTCGTTGCCTTTAGTGTCATCTTGCCCTTTTTACTAAACAGTGCTGTCACTTGTTCCTTTGTCGTACGAATCACGATCTGCTTAAACTTTACAACTGCATCTGCTTGTTCTTCTATCTGATATCCCGTTATAAATCTTTCCAATAACGCAATGAATCTATCTCTATCATAATTCTTGTGAAATACCTTTGTTCCTTGATAACTTGTTACCTGAAACTTTACCTGCTCCTTTACATGAACGGGTCTTACTTTTACTTTTTTCATCTGTCCACTATCTGAGGAATTACTAATAACAATATCCACAAGATTTTCGTCTATATAAGTTGATAACTTTTCTAAATCTTTTATTTCCATCTAATTACCGTTCCTTTCTGTTTTATTTTAACTATTTTTATATGAAAGTGCAATCATTATATATTTCACAGTTCTGATTCTTTTTCATATACTGATAGTAAACAGCATTAAGGAGTACTTATGGGTTATCAAGATTTTGACCAAGAATTGCACTCTCAGAGTATGATTCGAGAAGACATCAATTTCAAGCAAGTTGAAAATACCCTTGCATACAATAAAGATGTCGAGTACATGAAACAAATGCTTCCAAGTACTTTACAGATTATTCAAAAAGCTGTGGATGATGAATGTGACCAGTTGGAATACAGTGGAAGCGTTATGTTTGACGAATATCCTGACAAAACATATTTACAAATGATTGTAGATAAAATTATGCTTCGCCTTACAGCTTCTGATGAGGAAGAAGGAGAGGTGGAAGGAACGTCTCTTGACTGTGAGGTGGCAGCTAGGCCTTCCTACTGTCCAGATGATGCTATGCTTGATTGTGAGGATGATGAGGTAAGTGCTACGGAGTTGGATAATGTATCGAACGCTGCACCTTTAAAAGAATCATGGGGATGGGGGCCTGGCAGAGGACCTGGCTGGGTACCTGGTAGAGGACCTGGTTGGGGGCCTGGTTGGGGGCCTGGCTGGGGACCTGGTAAAAGACCTGGTTGGGGACCTAAGCCTTGCTTCGGACCTTTGTGTCCACTCTCCAATAGACGTTGCGGACCTGGTAGATGGTGTTCTCCAATTCCATTTGCAGACTTTGACGATGATGGCAATCCAAACTGGATGAGACACTTGGTTCAAAACATGCTGGTTAATGAGATGACGTTTAGACGAAGTCGGTATAGGAATCATAATCTGTAAGTTGCAATTATAAAAGGCTGTAAATCAACTCCAAAAAGTTAGATTTACAGCCTCACCCCTAATAATCCTCATTAAGCACTGGTGTCGCCAGACAAAGCTCTGTTTTGTCTTCCTCTTCATTGTATGTGACTACCACATTAATATTAATTCGCTTTCCATCTGCCTTAATATAATCCTTTACCAGCCCAGTATATGCATACACTGAATAGAAATTATCTGACCTAACTGAGTCTACCTTCCTCGCCTGCAGATTCTTAAGCAGTCCACCAACATGACCATCAATGTCTTTCTGAGCCAATTGCCCTTGGTAACTTCCAGAAAACTTTACGATACATTGATACTCCTTGGCACCCCATTTTGAGACATATTTTTCAGCAGCCTTTTTTATTTCAATTACCTTATCAAACTCCCTGCTAAGTTTCATTTCCAACAAAACGAAATGATGATAAGATGTCTTTTTCCCTTGTTCTTTTGATAGAGTAATAAATTCAATGGATGTATCTTTCTTCTTCGTTTTCTCGTGAAGCTTTATGTTTACAGTATCTTTAGTAGTTTCTGTCTTCATCTTATATTCTTTTATTCCTGCTGTATCTGCAAGCCTTCTAAGTACTTCTTCTTTTTGATCCTTTAACAAGTATCCATTACCATAATCTGCAACGATATTCAACTTACTTTCTTCTATGTTCGTATCCGTATCCACAAATGCATCCATAATTCTAGCATCACTTGTAAATATTTGATTCACTAACAACTGAGACATCACTGCAACCCACAAAACACCTACTATATAGATTGTAGCCTTTACTTTCTTGCTCACAAAAAAACCTCCAATCACTGGTTTACTCGTCTAGAGTATTTCCAGTAATCAGAGGCTTATTCAATCTATTACATGTTGCTTCTGTCACCTAACTCGATACGAATTAGGGCTCTTCGAAGCGCCATTTCAGCTCTAGCGTAATTGATATCACCTTCACCGCCAGTCAATCTTCTTTCTGCACGAATCTTTGCTTCATTAGCACGATTTATGTCAATTTCATCCGGCCATTCACATGCTTCTGCTAAAACAGTAACACGATCCTGTAGAATCTCAACAAACCCTTCTAATAAAGATGCTTCTTTTACTTCACCGTCCTTAGTAATTCTTAAAATACCAGGTGCGATAACTGCAGTTAAAGGAATGTGACCAGCTAGGATACCAATATCACCTTCGCTCGTTTTTAGTTCAAGCAAGTCTGCTTCTCCCTCAAAAAATACACGATCAGGAGAGATAACTTTTACCTTAAAATATTTACTATCCGCCATGGACTCCCTCCGTTCCTACTTTACTCTTGCAAGAACGTCGTCAATATTACCAGCATTTAAGAAATAACTTTCTGGAATATCGTCGTGCTTACCTTCCAAGATTTCTTTAAATCCTTGAATTGTTTCTGCGATAGGCACATATTTACCTTCCAGACCAGTAAACTGTTCTGCAACGTTAAATGGCTGAGATAAGAATCTCTGTACCTTTCTTGCACGAGCAACTAAAAGTTTATCACTTTCAGAAAGTTCGTCCATACCAAGAATTGCAATGATATCTTGTAATTCTTTATATTTCTGAAGAATTTCCTGTACTCCACGAGCTACTTGGTAATGTTCTTCACCTACAACGTGTGGGTCAAGAATACGGGATGTAGACTCTAATGGATCTACCGCAGGGTAAATACCTAACTCAACGATAGAACGGGAAAGTACTGTTGTTGCATCCAAGTGAGCAAATGTTGTCGCTGGAGCAGGGTCAGTTAAGTCATCGGCAGGTACATACACAGCCTGTACGGATGTGATAGAACCACTCTTTGTAGAAGTGATACGTTCCTGTAGGGCACCCATCTCTGTCTGTAATGTTGGCTGATAACCAACGGCACTAGGCATACGTCCTAAAAGGGCAGATACCTCAGAACCAGCCTGTGTAAAACGGAAAATGTTATCAATGAATAAAAGAACGTCTTTTCCACCTTTATCACGGAAATGTTCAGCCATTGTAAGACCTGTTAAACCTACACGCATTCTGGCACCAGGTGGCTCGTTCATCTGTCCGAACACCATGGTTGTTTTATCAATAACGCCAGATTCAATCATTTCATAATATAAATCGTTACCTTCACGAGTTCTTTCACCTACACCTGTGAATACAGAATATCCACCATGCTCAGTAGCAATGTTTGTGATTAACTCCTGAATTAATACAGTTTTACCTACACCGGCACCACCGAAAAGACCGATTTTACCACCCTTCTGGTAAGGGCAAAGTAAATCAACGACTTTAATACCTGTTTCTAACATTTCAGTCTCAGTAGACTGCTGATCGAAACTTGGTGCCTTTCTATGAATTGGATCATGAGCCTTAACTGCTGGAGCTGGTTTGTTATCAATAGGGTTACCAAGAACATTGAACATACGTCCTAATGTTTCTTCCCCTACTGGCACGGAGATAGGAGCACCTGTTGAAACTGCTTCCATTCCACGAACCAGACCGTCAGTAGGTCCCATGGCAATACAACGTACTGTATCATCACCAAGATGCTGTGCTACTTCGACTACAAGAGTGTCGCCTTTTTTTGTTTTGATGTCAATGGCATCATAAATTTCAGGAAGGTTACCTTCTGTAAATTTAATGTCTAGTACCGCACCGATAATCTGAGTGATTTTACCTACATTAGATTTAGCCATACTTGCTTTTTCACTCCTTCTTTATTCGATTGCAGATGCACCTGCAATAATTTCTGTAAGTTCTTGCGTAATCGCACCCTGACGTGCACGATTATACTTAAGTGATAAATCAGAAATCATGTCTTCTGCATTATTTGTAGCAGAATCCATAGCCTGCATTCTAGCACCATTTTCACTTGCTACCGATTCCACTAATGCACCATAGATAAGACTATTGATGTATTTTGGAATAATTGTATTTAAAGCTTCCTCTGCTTCAGGTTCATAGTTCATTAATGTTAAGTCATCCATAGATTTCTTATCAGAACCATTACTTTCATTATCCTTCTCTAAATCGTCTTTGGATATAGGTAGAAGTTTGATGCAAGTAGGAATCTGTGAAACTGTGTTTTTAAATACAGTATAAACTAAATAGATTTCTCCAAGCTCATTATTCGTGAATGCATCCAGTACTGCTCTTCCGATTTCCTGGGCATCTTTGTATAATGGCTCATTTATCACTTCTGAGTAATCCGCTTTAATTTCATACCCTAGACGTTCCAAAGTTTCGCGACCCTTACGTCCAACTGCATAAATGACACAGTCTTCCTTTTTAAAGTCTCCCTTGGTAATCATCTTAACAAGGTTTGAATTATAACCGCCAGCAAGACCACGGTTAGAAGTGATTACAATGAATCCCTTCTTTGTGGATTCTCCTGCTTGCAGATACGGATGAGATATATTGCCTGACTTCTCTAACATAGAAGTTACAGTATCGTACATATAATTAAAGTATGGTTTTGATTCTTCGGCTCTTGACTTTGCTTTCTGTAACTTTACAGTTGCAACAAGTTTCATAGCCTTTGTAATCTGACCAGTACTCTGTATACTATCTTTTCGCCTTTTTATATCTCTCATGGAGGCCATAATCTCTACCTCCTCTATTTAAACTCTTTTTTAAATTCAGTGATAGCTTGAATCAGGTTCTTTTCAGTCTCTTCTGTGATTTCTTTTGTTTCACGAATACTTGCTGGAATATCTGTGTACTTTGTATCAATATATTCAAAAAGACCTTTTTCAAAATCTAGAATTCTATCTACTTCGATATCAAGAAGATATTTCTTAGTAGCCGCATAAATAATGATAACCTGATACTCAACTGGCATTGGGTTATATTGAGGCTGTTTTAAAATCTCTTTGATTCTTTCACCTTGTGCTAACTTTTCTTTTGTATCAGCATCTAAGTCTGAACCAAACTGAGAGAATGCTGCAAGTTCTCTATACTGAGCTAACTCGATACGAATAGGACCTGCAATCTTCTTCATCGCCTTAATCTGAGCAGAACCACCTACACGAGATACGGATAAACCGGCATTAACAGCTGGTCTGAAACCAGAGTTAAACATCTCTGTCTCAAGGTAAATCTGACCATCAGTGATGGAGATAACGTTTGTTGGGATATACGCAGAAACGTCTCCCGCCTGTGTTTCGATAATAGGTAGAGCTGTTAAAGAACCGCCGCCTAACTCATCTGATAATCTTGCTGCTCTTTCCAATAATCTGGAGTGTAAGTAGAATACATCACCAGGGTAAGCTTCACGTCCAGGTGGTCTCTTAAGAAGCAAGGAAAGTGTACGATATGCAGCTGCATGTTTGGATAAAT
>CALFNR010000064.1:0-31823 GCA_937903005.1 uncultured Lachnoclostridium sp.
TCCTTTCTCTATATAGTTAAGGAAGATAAGTCCCCGTAAGGGGACGGAAACCACAGAGAATAATTGCCCAAATCCTAGCAGTTTTCGTTAAGGAAGATAAGTCCCCGTAAGGGGACGGAAACCAACTGGTCCAGTATACTTAGGCAAGGCTTTAATTCGTTAAGGAAGATAAGTCCCCGTAAGGGGACGGAAACATGCTTGAATGAGAGCAAGAAATAATAAGGATACTGTTAAGGAAGATAAGTCCCCGTAAGGGGACGGAAACAATGGAGGTAAAGAAGATAATAAACAGAATGCAAAGTTAAGGAAGATAAGTCCCCGTAAGGGGACGGAAACTATCATCTAATTATGTGTGTCTCTATAGTTCTCCAGTTAAGGAAGATAAGTCCCCGTAAGGGGACGGAAACTATAATAATCTAAAGAATGAAGATTCGATAATTGTAGTTAAGGAAGATAAGTCCCCGTAAGGGGACGGAAACTAGAATAATTGCGAACTATCATAGGTTCAATCTTCCAGTTAAGGAAGATAAGTCCCCGTAAGGGGACGGAAACGCGCTATCTTTTCCACCACTGAATGACACCGCTATTGTTAAGGAAGATAAGTCCCCGTAAGGGGACGGAAACTATCGAGAAGATTGTTGAACTTCTTATTTATAAGTGGTTAAGAAAGCTAACTCCCAAAAATGCGACGAAAGTACATTTTCAGCCACTTCACTCTACATCACATCCATATATCACATCCTCCAACTTATTTTTCAACCCATTCGCTCCCTCCCGTCAAACATCCCATTCTACAAAATAAAAACTTGTGCTATAATAAACAATATTTCAGAAAACAGGAGGAACACTTTTGAACCGTAATCAAATCTTTCTATCAACAATTGATGAACAGGCGCACACACTGGCACGAACATACGGACTAGGACTAGAAATAGCAGAGTACTGCACAGCTTGGAATATGGACGAGCATTTTTCAGAAACAGACCCAATCGTAAAAGAAAAGATAAATGGAATTTCCAATCGTATTCTACATGGACCATTTAACGAGCTATTTCCATGTGCCATTGACCCACTAGCTAGAAAGCTGGCAGCACAACGCTTTTCACAGGCAATTTCACTAGCAGAAGCCTATGGCGCGAAAAAAATCGTTTTCCATGGTGGATACAACCCAAAACTATATTATCCAATCTGGTACACAGAGCAGTCGGTCGAATTTTGGAAAGAATTTATCCAGTCAGTACCCGCTGACATGGTGATTTGCCTTGAGAATGTTTTAGAAGAAGAACCAAGGATGCTTTTCGATATTATACAGAGCGTAAATGATGAAAGGCTTCAGATGTGCCTAGATATCGGTCATGTAAACGCCTATTCAAACATTAGTGTTTCTGAATGGATTCATGCTTGCGCAACAAAAATTGCACATTTTCACATTCATAATAACCATGGAGCAGCAGATACCCACAATGCCCTTATGGACGGGACAATGAAGATGCCTGACGTATTGCAGCAAATCAGTAGGGAATGCCAGGATGCCACGCTAACGCTTGAATGTCCCGATGCAAAGTCTAGTGTGGAATGGCTCCTCGGACTAATGGAAAACACGCTGGCATGATATAAGAGGGGAGATATAAATAAAATGGAAAAACAGCCATTTGTAATAGAAGAAATCCCCACATTACTGTGGGGAGAAGATTCGGAAATGTTGTATTTATTTGTTCATGGGAAAATGTCAGTCTGTTCGCATGTAGCATAGGGGCATAGTTTAGTCTCATGGTATATGTCGACTAATATCACATTTGGTCCTATTTTAAAAAGAATAAAAACGTTTCTAAATATTGAAATTATTTGTATTTTTGTATAAAATAGAAGAAATATCATTTTTATGAAAGAATAATTTAGAATACATTGATTACATAATAGAGGGAAGGCGTTTTATGCTTAGTAGACTACAAATAATTCTTAATAACCCCAAAGATAAACATTTGAATTTCAATATTTCTTCGCTCCTGCAGGGGATAATTATGGAGCAGATAAGTTATGCGTTTGCCACAGAGCTTCACAATGGCAGTCGCCAACCGTACAGTCATTATGTGGAGTTCGAAAGCGACCAGATTATCTGGAATATCCAAACTCTAACCCAGACCGCGTATGAGCAAATCATCGCTCCAATGATGCAAGAAAGTATGCAAAGTATCTATATTCGACACAAGAATTTAGAACTTAGCATTCAGGACAGAATTTTGGAACAGTGCTCATACGACCAGCTAAGAAAGGAGCGGTATTTTACCGATGGCAGCCGAATTCAGACCATTCACTTTGTGTCACCAACGGCATTCAAAAGCCAGGGAGAATACGTTTTCTACCCATCCGTACATTTCCTTTTTCAAAGTTTAATGATGAAATACGATGCCTGTTCCGATGATGCAGATTTGTTTGGCAGGGAGGTTATGGAGCATTTTGAGGAGAATGTTAAGGTGATTCGGTATAAACTTAGGAGTTATAGTTTTCAATTAGAGGGGACGAGGATTCCGTCATTTCTTGGGGAGATTACGATTAAGATTAATGGTCCGCAGGCGCTGGTGAATCTGGCGGATTATCTGCTGGCGTTCGGGGAGTATTCGGGCGTTGGGATAAAGTGTGGGATTGGGATGGGAGCGTATAAGTTGGATGAGAGGAAAAGGGGGTAGATGAGGTAGTGGATGAGAAGATATATAAATTAGTAGTAGGTGGATTGCTACATGATATTGGAAAAGTGATTTACCGAACAGGTAAAGGAAAGTATCATGGTTATCTAGGTGCTGATTATTTACAAGAGCAAATTGGAATTAAGGATGAAGAGATATTAACTCAGATTCGATTGCATCACAAAGGAAGATTACAAAAGGAGAAAGTTGCTAATAATGATTTAGCATATATTACTTACATAGCTGATAATATTTCGTCAGGTACAGATAGACGTAAGTTTGAAGAAGGTGTAGAACCAGAGTTGAAAGAACACAAAAACAAATTCCATAGAGCATACGCTTTGCAAAGTATTTTTAATGTATTTAATAATAATGTTAAAAAATTAGAGTTTGGGATGGAATATGAACCTACAAAAAAGATATCCAAAGATAAAGTTATTAAAACAAGTGAAAATGAGAAGTATAGCTATGATTTTTACCTGGATATCCTGAATTCTGTAGGGGATGAATTGAAAGCAATGAAAAAATGGAATGAGGATTATATAAATTCTGTCCTTTCTATTACGGAGAAGTATTTTTCCTTTATACCATGTTCCATTCTAAAATATAATGTTGAAGATATTTCATTGTACGACCATAGTAAGCTTACAGCAGCATTCGGTTGTTGTATCTATAAATTTTTAGAGAATAAAGACGATTACCGATTTTTACTTGAACAGGACGATGAATTTTATAAAGTAAATGCATTTCTTTATTATACATTTGACATAAGTGGAATTCAGAACTTTATTTACACAATACATAGTGATGGAGCACTAAAAAATTTACGTGCAAGGTCGTTTTATCTCGAAATCTTTGTTGAGCATATTGTAGATGAGATATTGTTAAAACTAGGACTTTCCCGGGCTAATTTATTGTATACTGGCGGGGGACATGCTCAATTCGTGTTGCCGAATACATCTGAAACAAAAAGAATCTTGAATGAGGTTGCAGAAGAAGTGAATCATTGGCTTCGCAACAATTTCGATATAAAACTGTATTTTGCAGATGCGTATTGTGAGTGTGCTGCTTCCGATTTTATGGAAGATGGAAACGCATCATTTCACAATAAACTCAGTATTATGCAGTATGAATTAACAAAGAAAAAATATCAACGATATTCTGCAAAAGAACTTGCGGACTTAAATAATAATCATGTGGAAGGGGAAAGAGAATGTAAAGTCTGTCACCGTAGTTCTAACTTAGGAGACGGTGATGAATGTGATTTATGCAGGGCATTTCGTGAAATTTCACGGGAACTTTTAGACCCTCAGACTACCGAAAAGACTAAGTCAACAGAAGCATTTTGGGATAGATGGGAGAATAAAGAACTGTTTCTGATTACGAAAAATTGTGTCAGCAAAAAACAACTTCCATTACCATTTAACTGTTATCTATCATTTGTTACAAAAGAAGAGTTTCAGGAAAAATATCAGAACGGAAACGATTATGTGCGTGTCTATACGAAAAATGATATATATATTGGCTGTAGGATGGAAACGCATTTATGGGTAGGTGATTATAACCGCTACAATACGTTGGAGGAAACGGCAGATCATGCTTCGGGTATTCGTAGAATCGGAGTACTTCGGGCAGATGTTGATAATCTTAGCGATGCCTTTATTCGTGGATTTGAAAAAAAATTTATTCGTGGATTTGAAGAAAAATATGATACGCTATCAAGAAAGACCGTGTTGTCTAGTGGATTATCGTTATTCTTTAAATTCTATATAAATTATTTCTTATTGCATGGACATGAACAATTGATAGATAAGGAAAGTGAGAGAGCAATTACGATTGTATATTCTGGTGGAGATGATGTATTTGTTATTGGAAGCTGGGATGATGTTGTAGGATTTGCAATCGACTTACATAATGAATTTGATAGTTTTACTCAGAAAAAATTAACGCTTTCTGCTGGAATTGGAATATATCCTCCAAAATATCCAGTTTCTCGATTGGCATATGAAGTGGGAGAACTAGAGGAATGTGCAAAAGATAATGGTAAGGACTCTGTTACCTTGTTTGATGGGAAATATACCTTTAAGTGGAATACATTCATTCAGGATATTTACCAGACTAAATACAAGCTGATTAAAGGATTTTTCGGGGATGAAGACAATGCTAGGGGAAATAGCTTTTTATATCACTTGCTCGATTTGCTGAAGGGGATTGAAGCTTGTGAGGGTAAGGACATCAATCTGGCAAGGTATGCGTTTTTACTGGCAAGATTGGAACCTGGTGATAAAGAGCCTGAAAAGAAGAAAAAGTATCAGGATTTTGCAATGAAGATGTATCAATGGACGCAGGATAAAGAAGATGTTAGAAAAACAATAGTGGCAATATACATTTATTTATATGCGGTAAGAGTAAGAAAGGATGATAAGAATGGCAAATAATAATGGGAATGATGTGCATAACAATAAAAAAATTCCAGAGATAGATTTCCATGACGTTTTAAATAACGGCAATTATGTCGAAATAGCAGAAAATGTAGTATTACATTTATTGGGTAATAATGCTAATTATCGATTTAAGTGGAATGGTGAAAAGATGAAGATGAAACCCAAAAGTGAAATAAAGAACAAAAAGCAAAATTTCTATCTGACGACAACGAAGATTAGAAATCTTCTTTCCTTACTAAATGTTATTCAGCAGATGGTAAAAGAAGAATCAGGAAACAAAATTAACGATGATACTTTAGGGAAAATTCAATATTTTAAGATGCGCTGTGCGTATGAGGCTGGTAGGGATAGTGCAGTTGATGATTTTATTGAGAAGTCAAATATAATGAATTATATAGAGGACATAAAAGGGTCTAAGAAGAATTTTGAAATTTTCTTTCATTATGTAGAGGCACTTGTAGCATATCACAGATATTATGGCGGAAGAAATAATTAGGAGGGGTATTATGTACGATAAACTTAAGATTACAGGAGAGATAGAAGTAGTAACAGGTTTACATATTGGTGGTTCTAGTCAGTTTTCAGCAATTGGTGCAGTGGATTCTCCAGTTATTAAGGATAAGGTAAGTAATCAGCCGATTATCCCAGGAAGCAGTTTGAAAGGAAAAATGAGAACCTTATTGGCTAAATATTATTCAGAAAACAATATTGTGAAGGAACCGAATCAAGATACAAAAGAGTTGTTAAATTTATTCGGAAGTTCAGTAAAAAGTAAGTTGAGTAATAATGGAAATACAAAAGAAAAAATAGTGCAAGGAAGACTCCAGTTTAAAGATGCTCAACTTAGCAATATACCAGAGTTAAAGGAACAGTTATTGGACACAGCTGTTGAAGTAAAGTTTGAGAATGGAATTGATCGACTCACAGCAGAAGCAACTCCAAGACAAATTGAGAGAGTAATACGCAAGGCAAAGTTTCATTTTGAAATTATGTATGATGCATGGTTTGAATTTGATGAGGACGAGCAGTGTATAAAAAGAATTGAAGATGATTTTGAAATTATCGGAGATGGAATGCAGCTTTTACAGCTTGACTATTTAGGTGGTAATGGAACTAGAGGATATGGAAAGATTGAGTTTGGAGGATTGTCAGTGACACATGCATTTGGAGAATCAAAGATGATTGACACCGATAAATTATTATCTAATTTAAATGAAAAAATTAAAACAAAAGTAGAGGGGGCGTAGAATTTGAATTTCTGGGTCTATAAACTGTCATTCTCTACAGAATTACATATTGGTAATGGTTTACTTACGGATAGCTGTTACACAATGTATGCAGATTCCTTTTTCTCGGCACTGTGTCTGGAAGCGTTAAAAATATATGGTGTGGAAGGCATTGAGAAGCTGAAAACGATGGCAATGGAAGATAAGCTTGTTTTATCCGATGGCTTTCCTTATATTAAGGATAAACTTTATATTCCAAAACCACTTGATACTACATTCTTGAACCCCTATTGTGAGGTAAAGCAGGATACATCTGTTCAACGAAAAACATGGAAAAAAACAAAATATCTTCCTTTAGAAATATGGAATAAAAATGATAGCAAGTTAGATGTAGAAAAGGAATTGGAAAACTTAAAGGGGATCGGTTGGAGTTCTTTACGAATAAGGGCATCTATACAAGGTTTAGAGGAAACAATGCCTTATGGAGTTGGAGGGTTCCAGTTTGTAAAAGATAATGGAATGTATTTTATTGTTGGGCTTGAAAAGGAAGTAGAGGAAATATTCGATAATATTCTAAACTCATTACAGTATACAGGTATTGGAGGAAAACTTTCTACAGGTATGGGAAAATTCCAGTGGAGCAAGGAAGAAGCAAGTAATGATGTGAAAGAACGGTTGTGTTACGCTGAGCAGTCTGGAGCGGAAACAAACCTAATGACATTAAGTGTATCTTTTCCAAATGAAGATAGCGAAAATGTATTTGAAAACAGTTACTATTCTGTCATAAAGCGTAGTGGATTTGTATCTTCGCTTAACTATACTTCAAGGCAGAAGGATGTATCTGGATTTACTAAGAAAAAAAATCTGTATGTCATTCAGTCTGGTTCCTGTATGTCTCATGGGTATTGTGGAGACATTATAGATGTATCTGATGGTGGTGCGCATGAGGTGTTACGATATGCAAAACCATTATTTTGGAGGTTAGAGCAATGAACAATTTTTTGGAACAATACAGAGTTAAAATAACAACATTAGCACCAGTATTTATTGGTTCTGGATCATCGCTTACCAAAAAAGAGTACGTATACAATCCAGATGATAATAAGCTAATTGCGTTAAACTTTGGAAAAATGTTTAGTGAAGTAAAAACAGGTAAAGCAGCAAGAGAAATGCGCAGATATTTTATGAATAGGAGTGAAGAAGGTCTAAAAGAATTTCTTGACAAACAGGATATTAAGATTAAATCAGAATGGATTGAGAGTGAGTATTCGGTAAAAGGGGCCGAATCAGTATTTGCTAATAATAATTTTAAAGGAATTAACTTGTTCATAAAAGATGCTTATGGAAATCCCTATATACCAGGAAGTAGTTTAAAAGGAGCCATAAGAACAGCGTTATTGAAATATGAGGTATCTAAAGATAAGGAAAAATATAAATATTATACTACTAAGGTACCTAATATCATTAAGGGAGACGATATTAAAATCATAAAGAAGCAACTATCTAGTCAGACTAAGCAGATAGAAGAAAAATCATTTTTAATTGAGTTAAAGGCGAAGAAGCGAAATGGGCAAAAAGCGAGTTACGATATTTTGAAAGGTTTTATAGTAAGTGATAGTAAGCCGCTAGCCATTGATTGTTTAACTCTTTGCCAGAAAATTGACAGAAAGCAGGATGCAACGGAGAACGAGCTTCCTATTTTACGTGAGAGTATAAAGCCAAATACTGAAGTTGAGTTTTTGTTGACGATTGATAGAGTATATTTTAGAAAGAGTATGGAAGATATCAAACAGGCAATCCAATATTCCTATAGCTCTATTAGGAGTTGGATGGAAGATTTTTTACCGATGGAAGAAAATGAAACAGCTTCGGCTGATTGTTTATACTTAGGTGGCGGAGCTGGATATGTTTCAAAAACATTTACATATGACTTATTAAATAAAAATGATGCAAGAAATGTTGCAACAAAATGCATTTCTAAACCGGGAAAACAAAGTCGTTTTGGTGATTCATTTGTACCTAGAACGATAAAGAAAACCAGTATGAATGGAGAATATTTTGATATGGGATTATGTAAAATTGAATTTGAAAGGATGGATTAATATATGTCAAACCACTTCATAGCCGCCCTAGGCACCAGCTGTTACAACCAATGTAACTACCAGCTAAACAACCAAACCGTCAAGACAAGCTTCATCCAGGAAGCACTCTTACACCTCCTCCATTTTGGACAAGGAGATAAAGTGACCATCCTATTAACCGATTCCGCACGAGAAATGAATTGGGAAGATAGTATATACAAAGCTAGAGACATTTCTGCTCTGCAGCGTTTTGCATGTGAGGGTGAAGTATTACCGTCCGAAGGTGATAAAAAAGAAGGACTTCGTTCTATTATCCAAAGCAGACTTCCAGATGTAACCTTAAACGATGTCACAATCCCCGATGGCAAAACAGAGGATGAAATCTGGAGGACATTTGAAATTATCTACGACCAGATCAGCGAAGAAGATGTTGTTTACTTCGATATCACCAATTGCTTTCGTTCTCTTCCGATAATTGCTACGACCATCCTAAACTACAGTAAGGTACTTAAAAATATTACAATAAAGGGTATCTACTATGGAGCACTTGAAGCAAAAGATAAAGACACAGGAATCGTGCCAGTATTTGATCTGACAGCTTGCAATGATATTATGGATTGGACGGTTGCAGCAGACAGCTTCATCCATTTTGGCAACAGTGATAGAATCGGTGAGCTGTGTAAAAGCAGTAGCGATAAAGCATTTACAAATGCATGGAAATGCAAACTGCGTAAAGTTGTAAATTTGACGAATTGCATTGAAACGACTAGGGGGATGGAGAAAGACGATGTTTCAAATGGTAAGAACAGCATAAAGATGGCTTATATGGAATTCAAGAATGCACCACTACAAGCACAGAATTCGGATAATGTCGAGAAAATTGTGTTACCTCTGTATAAGAAAATAGAGGAGCGAGCCGCTGTATTTGACAAGAAATCCAATTTTGAAATTGGGATGGCAACTGTGGAATGGTCAATTCAAAATGGAATGATTCAGCAGGGGTTCACGGCATTGCTGGAAACGATTAAGACATTTTTGTGCAATCAATACGGAATAAGGGAGCATGATTTTGAAACTCGTGAGCTGGTAACAGCCTATGTATTAAATATGGTAAAACGTTGTAAAAATGCGATTAGGAGTGATATTGATACTACGGTTTTAAGAGTGCAGGCTTTAGAAAAGGAAGATATATATCAAGAATTTCTGGAGTATTTGGATGATGATAAGACACCAGAATGTGTAAGGTCTTGCAAAGAGCAGGCGATTAAACTTGCAAATGAAGTGCCAAAAAGTTTGGTTGTTTTATATGGAGAAATTGGTGATTATCGAAATGATATGAATCATTTTGGGTTTAAAAAGCAGCCTAATAAGCCAAATACATTGCATAAAAACCTCAAAAAATGCTATCAGCAGTTTCATAGTATTATAGATAATTATAATGAACTAAAATTAAAGTGAAGTATTTACCATTTATGTATTGAGCTTTTGGCAATTGTAGGGTAAAATGAAAAAAGACATTGATTTTAGTTGTAAAAAGGTAGTTTAGAAAAGTAATAAAAGGTATATTGTGGAAAATCTGCCCCGATACTGATGAATAGAAGGATTGAGGATGACTGTAGGTCTTAAAAACGATTTAGAAATGTAAAAATGCAATCCGCCCCGCAAACTGCGTATACAGCCCAGTAATAGCAAGGGTTTCAGAGGATAGGGTTAAGGAAGACAGTTCCCCGAAAGGGGACGGAAACGTCAAGTCCCCTTACCTTTTCGCCGACATAATTTGTTAAGGAAGACAGTTCCCCGAAAGGGGACGGAAACCATGTTCGCTAGGTGCTGGAATACGCCTGACAAGGTTAAGGAAGACAGTTCCCCGAAAGGGGACGGAAACCAACACAAACACACTTATCAGCAACGTCATTAAGTTAAGGAAGACAGTTCCCCGAAAGGGGACGGAAACTGTACAATGTTCATCTTTGTACACAAATCTTTCGTACGTTAAGGAAGACAGTTCCCCGAAAGGGGACGGAAACTTGTTAATAATTTCTTTTGTTCTCTTTGAGTAATACTGGTTAAGGAAGACAGTTCCCCGAAAGGGGACGGAAACGTGCCCCCCCCAATCCTTCAAAAGGCCGTTCTCTGTTAAGGAAGACAGTTCCCCGAAAGGGGACGGAAACTGAGGAAGTTTCCCGTATTGGATATCGAAAATTTGTTAAGGAAGACAGTTCCCCGAAAGGGGACGGAAACTCCACCACTTTTATTTATTAGTTGTATTGCCTTGCGTTAAGGAAGACAGTTCCCCGAAAGGGGACGGAAACTTCATGAGTTGTCCTCCTTTCTATCTATTCCGTTCAGTTAAGGAAGACAGTTCCCCGCGAGGGGACGGAAACTACTAGTGCTACTACAGATGTTCCCCATCCTTCAATTAAGGAAGACAGTTCCCCGAAAGGGGACGGAAACATTAGGTAATCATCATATTCATCACAAAAAGATTCGTTAAGAAAGACAGTTCCTCAAAAAAGGACGGAAACGATTCAGTACTTACAAAACCTAACGGAAATTCAACCATCCATCAATTGATATCTACTATTCACTCCACAACAAATAACCACCCACATTACACAAAGAGTAGAGGCACCTCCCTTATGAAGAAAATAAATTCAATCGGTTACGGTGGCAAATTTTGACCAACAGAAATCGAATACTAAAAGTCGGCGACAATCGTTACGAGTGTCAGGCATGCGGCAATAGGGAATTGAAGTCGGATTCCAAGTTTTGCAGTGTATGTGGAATCAAGTTTGAGAATACTGATAACGAATAACTGAAATCTGAATACTGCACTAATAGTACCCTTCATCACTAAAATTGAGGGGTACTATTACGCATTTATAAGCCCAATACAAAAAATGATGAATTATAGCGAATTTTGTGGTATACGGGTTGTGATCGTGAAATGATAGTTACATAAATTTATAGAGGTATTTTCCAAGTTTAGTATAGGTCGTATCTTATAAGGGAACAGGAGGAAAAGAGATGAAGGCATACGTATTTCCCGGTCAGGGTTCGCAGTCTGTAGGAATGGGAGAAGGGTTATTTGAGAAGTATAGTGATTTGACAAAAAAAGCAGATGAAATACTAGGATATTCCATTCAGTCACTTTGTTTATCCGATCCAAATGAAGTATTAAATCTGACACAATACACGCAGCCAGCGTTATATGTAGTGAATGCATTTATGTATTAGGAGTATGTGAAAGAACATGGTGAGCCTGATTATCTGGCAGGCCATAGTCTTGGAGAGTACAATGCACTGTTGGCTGGAGGTGCATTTGATTTTGAAACAGGATTAAAACTGGTAAAGTTAAGGGCAGAGTTAATGGGAAAAGTAAAAGATGGAGGGATGGCAGCAATTCTGCACCTTGAGGAAGAAAAGATTCGACAGGTAATAAAAGAAAAACGACTTGATTCCATTGATATTGCCAATCTGAATTCACCGTCCCAGATTGTTATTTCAGGACCTGTGGATGCACTGAAAGATGCAGAGCAGTATTTCATAGAAGCGGGTGCATTAAAATATGTGATGCTGAAAGTCAGCGGAGCATTTCATTCAAGATATATGAAAGTTGCTGGTGATGAATTAGGAACTTTCTTTGATACACTTTCAGTAGGAAGGTTACGGATACCGGTTATTGCCAATGTCAATGCAAGACCATACAGACAGAGCGATATCAAGAGAAATTTAATTGAACAGCTTTCTTCATCTGTTAGATGGACAGAAACAATTCGTTATCTGATGGGAAAAGAAGTGGAAGACATTATTCAAATTGGCCCAGGTAACGTACTGACTGGATTGACACGTCAGATTAAAAGACTGGCTAAACCATTAATTGTGGAGGATGAGCCGATAGAAACAGAACCGGTTGAGCAGAAACCAGCACTGGAAGAATACATACCACAGAAACATGAGAAGTTTGTAATGGGTTCCGAATCATTAGAAGATGTTGCCAGCGCATTTATGGAGGCACCATCTAGACTTATCGTGGACAAGTTGACGAAAGAAGGGTATCTGACAGAAGAACAGGCAGAACTTGCATTACAGACAACAGTTGCAGATGATATATGTGTGGAGTCTGATTCTGCAGGACATACCGATCATGGCCTTAACTTTGCGGTATTGCCTGCAATTAGAAGAAAAAGGGAAATACTTCACGCTAGTAAGATGCATATTGGACTGGCAGGAGGAATCGGGTCACCAGAAGCGATTGCAGCAGCATTTATGTTAGGAGCGGATTTTGTTCTGACTGGTTCCATTAACCAGTGTACTGTGGAAGCAGGCATAAGTGATTCCGTAAAAGACATTAGATCAGCTGGAAAAATATTATTTTAAGAAAACAATCGCAGAAGTTTACGATGAAGTGAAAGCATACTGTAGTGAAAAAGATGTGGAAAGGATGGAACAGAATCCAAAATATAAGATGAGTTCTGTTTTCCGCTGGTACTTTGGATATGCCACTAGAGTTGCAATCAATGGAGAAGAAAATGCAAAAGTAGATTATCAGATTCACTGTAGTCCAGCGATGGGATGCTTTAATCAGCTGGTAGCTGGAACAGATTTGGAAAGCTGGCATAACCGCCACGTTGACGAAATCGAAATTATGCTAATGGAACAGGCAGCGGATTATATGAAAAAATATTTTCAAGCGCATTAAGCAACAGTACTTAGGATTAGAAATATATGGAAGGTAAAATGAAAGTCGGAATTGAAAAGATAAATGTATTTGGGCAAGGTTATTAAGTTAAGACATTTCACGCAATTTTTTATACGAAATGTTCCAATTCAATAGAACATCAAAATGCGGTCATGGGAAAGGGGCTACAGTACGTAAGACAAGGAATCAACACATTTTTTATAAAAATGCATATAATAGCATGAAAACAAGGAATCGAGATGCTGTTATGGATATTAAGCTTGAAATAAAAAATGGTGTGGGATATATTCGGAAGCCAATTCCACCGAATACATATCAGATCGAATGTGTGCGATTAAATGAAACACATGTGGGTCGAAATCATAAATCATTGGCAAGTACGAAACTAGGTCGAATTACAATAGAATCAGACTGTTCCATAGAAGAACAAAACAGCAAGCAATCAGCGGCGGTGCAATTTCCAAAGAAGACGTTAGAAGGACCTGTAACGAATCTTTTATATCTTGCTTTGTGCTGTTGCAAAGAAAGCAGTGTGAAAACAACGGACACAAGGCTTGCAGCAGCCAATTATTTTGATGAACTGTGCCCTTATCTGGAGTCATACATTTGTGCCAGTCATAGTGATTATGAACAGAATCTAATCTTCTTAAGACAGGAAAAAGTAGAAGAACAGAACTGTTATCGTATTCTGGCAGACGAAACCATGAGTTGGGAAAACAAGATACAGGATGCTGTATTAATTGTTCATGATGTCCCAATTGGAAAATGAATAAACTTGCTTTGAACAACTGCTTGCAATTCTTATAATGTTATGGTAATCTATATCATAGATTAAAAGGCAGAGAAGGAGACGGAAGCCGATTTGTTTCAAAGAAAGACAGGGAATGGACGTCATGGACTGAAAGCGTGCATGTTTGAAGAGACGGTGGAAGAACACTCCAGAGCTCGTGTTCTGAACCATAAGTAGGGGCATGCGTGGCACGCGTTAAGTGTTAGAGTGGAAAATGAATTTCAATCGCGGGTGGTACCGCGGGATTATGATATCCCGTCCCGGAGGTGTGTATATATTACAACCTCCGGGGCTTTTTAATTGGTAGGAAATTCTGCACTATAAATAAAGGAGGCAATACAATGGCGAATATCATTTCAGATGAAACAATTGAGTACGTTGGTATTCTGGCAAAACTTGAATTAAATGAAGAAGAAAAAGAACATGCGAAAAAAGATATGGGAAGCATGTTAGATTATATTGATAAGTTAAATGAATTAGATGTAACAGGTGTTGAACCAATGTCACATGTATTTCCAGTGAAAAATGTTTTCCGTGAAGATGTTGTAACGAACGGAGATGGACATGAAACTACATTAGCCAATGCACCAGAGGAAAAGGACCAGAGCTTTAAGGTGCCTAAGACTGTGGATTAAGAGATATAGGAGGAAACTGTTGTGAGTTTAATGAGTCTAACTGCCGTAGAACTTGGCAAAAAGATTAAAGCAAAAGAAGTTACAGTTGTGGAAGCAGTGAAAGCTGCCTTAGACCAGATTGAAGCTGTAGAAAAAGATGTAAACAGCTATGTAACAGTAGTAGATAGAGAAGCTGCACTTAAGAGAGCAGAAGAAGTGCAAAAATTAATTGATGATGGAACACTTACTGGATCACTTGCTGGTGTACCAGTTGCTATCAAAGACAATATGTGTACAGAAGGTCTTTTAACTACTTGCAGTTCTAAGATTTTATATAACTTCAAACCAACTTATACAGCAGAAGCTGTTCTTAACTTAGAAAAAGCAGGTGCTGTGATTATTGGTAAAACAAACATGGACGAGTTCGCTATGGGAAGTACAACAGAAACTTCTGCATTTGGTGAGACAAAGAATCCATGGAATACAGAACATGTACCAGGCGGTTCATCCGGCGGTTCCTGTGCAGCAGTTGCAGCAGAAGAATGTGCTTACGCATTAGGTTCTGATACAGGTGGATCGATTCGTCAGCCAAGCTCTTACTGTGGAGTAACAGGTATTAAACCTACTTACGGAACTGTTTCCCGTTATGGTTTAATTGCATACGGTTCTTCCCTTGATCAGATTGGACCAGTTGCAAAGGACGTAACAGACTGTGCTACTATATTAGAAGCAATTGCTTCTTACGATCCAAAAGACAGCACTTCTGTTAAGAGAGAAGATTATGATTTTACATCTGCATTAGTAGATGATGTAAAAGGTATGAAGATTGGTATTCCAAAAGGTTACTTTGGAGAAGGTCTTGACCCGGAAGTAAAAGAAGCTGTTATGGCAGCAGCGAAAAAGTTAGAAGAAAAAGGTGCAGTCTTAGAAGAGTTCGACTTAGATTTAGTTGACTATGCCATTCCAGCATATTATGTTATCGCATCTGCAGAAGCAAGTTCTAACTTAGCACGTTTTGATGGTATCAAATACGGCTATCGTACAGAAGAGTACGAAGGTCTTCATAATATGTATAAAAAATCCCGTTCCGAAGGATTTGGTGCAGAGGTAAAACGTAGAATTATGCTTGGTTCTTTCGTATTAAGCAGTGGTTACTATGATGCATATTACCTAAAAGCACTTAGAACAAAAGCTTTGATTAAGAAAGCATTTGATGAAGCATTTGCAAAATACGATTTAATTTTGGGACCCGCAGCACCTACAACTGCTCCAAAATTAGGAGAAAGCTTATCTGATCCTATTAAAATGTATTTAGGTGATATTTATACCATTTCTGTAAACTTAGCTGGTCTTCCAGGCATCAGTGTGCCTTGTGGCAAAGATTCCAAAGGTCTTCCAATTGGTTTACAGTTAATTGGTGACTGCTTTAAAGAGAAAAATATTATTCGTGCGGCTTACAGCTTTGAACAGACAAGAAGCTATGAGCGTCCAGCAATGGCAGAAAGATAGGAGGGGAAAACGATGAGTAAACAATATGAAACAGTCATTGGTCTTGAAGTCCATGTAGAATTAGCAACAAAGACAAAGATTTTCTGTGGTTGCAGTACAGAATTTGGTGGTGCGCCAAACTCACATACTTGTCCAGTCTGTACAGGTATGCCAGGCTCCCTTCCAGTATTAAATAAACAGGTAGTACAATATGCGATGGCAGTAGGTTTAGCTACAAACTGCCAGATTAACCAGTATTGTAAATTTGACCGTAAGAATTATTTCTACCCAGATAACCCACAGAACTATCAGATTTCTCAGCTATATTTACCTATCTGTCACGATGGTGGAATTGAAATTGAGACAGAAGATGGTGGCAAAAAAGTTATCGGAATTCATGAAATCCACATGGAAGAAGATGCTGGTAAATTAATACATGATGATTGGGATGACTGCTCTTTAGTAGACTACAACCGTTCTGGTGTACCTCTAATCGAGATCGTTTCGGAACCAGATATGCGTAGTGCAGAGGAGGTTATCGCCTACCTTGATAAATTAAGATTAATCATTCAATACCTTGGAGCATCTGACTGTAAGTTACAGGAAGGTTCCATGAGAGCCGATGTTAACTTATCTGTTCGTGAAGCAGGAGCAGAAAAATTCGGTACTAGAACAGAGATGAAGAACTTAAACTCCTTCAAAGCTATCGCTCGTGCCATTGAAGCTGAGAAGAATCGTCAAATCGATTTATTAGAAGAAGGCAAAGAAGTTGTTCAGGAAACAAGAAGATGGGATGACAACAATGGATATTCTTATGCAATGCGTTCCAAAGAAGATGCACAGGATTATCGTTATTTCCCAGAACCAGATTTAGTACCAATTGTAATCAGTGATGAATGGTTACAGGAGACAAAGGACAATCAGCCAGAGTTACGTGCAGAAAAGATGATTCGTTACAAAGAAGAGTACGACATTCCAGAGTATGATATCGCCATTATCACAAACTCCAAGCATATGGCTGATATCTTCGAGGAAACAGTTGCTATTTGTGGCAATGCGAAGAAAGTATCGAACTGGCTAATGGTTGAAACAATGCGTCTGTTAAAAGAACATTCCATGGAGCCAGAAGATATTAAGTTCTCTCCAGAGAATCTTGCAAAATTAATTGGATTAGTTGATGCAAGAGCAATCAATGGTAATGTGGCAAAAGAAGTATTTGAAAAAGTATTTACAGATAACATTGACCCAGAAGTATATGTAGAGGAAAATGGTTTAAAATCTGTGAATGATGAAGGTGCTTTAAGAAGTACAATCCAGACTATCATTGATAACAATCCAAAATCTGTTGAAGATTATAAGGCTGGTAAGAAAAAGGCAATGGGCTTTATCGTGGGACAGACGATGAAAGAAATGAAGGGCAAGGCTGATCCAGGTATGGTAAATCAGATTGTTACGGAAATCTTAGATGCTATGTAATAGGAAGAAATAATAGGAAAAAAATAGATTTGACATAAGCTGTTGCTTAAAAAAGAGTTGTTATGAGAAACTATGAATTGATTGTCTTTGATGATTGATTTATAGTTTCTTTTATTTTAGTAATAAGAACAATAAAGTGTTAAATGTGTACAATCGCACAATACTTTCATTTCCTAAATAGAATATGACATATTACATGAAAAAATGCCAAAAAAGTTGTGTACTTTTTTGCAAAAAAGCCGTACAATATATATAAAATAATTTATGAAATGGGGAAGAAGATGAAAAATAATCTAAGTAAGCAAATAGAAATCATTGCAAATGTGTATGTAGCAAAGGTAATGAGGGTGTGTGCAGCATTTGCTGCCTTAGCTATTATTCTGAATACTGTTGGTGTTTTTAAGGTAGACCCAAAAATTCTAATCTCTTCGTGTTTAGCAAGTATTCTTATATTGCTTGTGCCATCGTTTATCCTTTTCGTTTTGAAGAAAAATGAATGGTGGTTTAAGTATGTGGCAATTATTAGTTCGAGTATTTTTATATTACTGCTCAGTACGGCTTTAAACTTTCATGTTACAATTATGTTTATCTTCCCAATAGCGCTTGCATCTATTTATTATGATCCAAAAGTGAATCGGCTTGCACTAGTGCTTGCTGTTGTTAGTTCAACCTCAGGAAAGGTCCTGGCATATGTTCTTGTAACAGTTGTAGATAACAACTATCATGGTTTTACTTCTTTGCTTCTGCATAATTGTTTTCCTCAAATTTTAATGCTTGGTTCAATTGGTTACATATTCGTTGCACTTGGTAAGAAGAATAGTAAAATGCTAAGTTCTCTAATGGATGCTGAAGAACAAGAAAAAATGCTACTGCATATGCAAAAGTTATCTGAAAAATCTTCCGAAGTGTCAATGGGCTTAGTAAATAAAATGGAGACCTTGAACACTGTTACCAATAGTACAATCGATGCTAATAATGAAATATCTGAAAATACTGGAATTATTATAGAAGGTATTAACAGTTCCATGGAACAGCTGCAGGTTGCAGAGGGGAATACTTCAAGAATTTACGAAAACATTCAGGTTCTTTCACAAGAGAGTGAAGAAGTCGCTGGCTTATTTACCAATGTTGAAACTCTTTCAAATCAGAACCGAACCTACATGCAAAAGGTTACTGAGGGAATGGTACTGGCGGCAGAAAGTACTTCTGTTTGTCAGGAGGCAATGAGTAAACTTGAACAGAAAACAAAGAAGATAGATGGAATTGTAGATGTAATAGCTGAGATTTCGGAACAAACAGATTTGCTTTCTCTCAATGCGGCAATTGAATCAGCTAGAGCTGGAGAACAGGGAAAGGGATTTGCTATCGTTGCAGAAGAGATTCGAAAACTATCACAACAGACCCAGAACACGCTGGTAGATGTAAGATCTATTATCGGAGAGGTTTTAGAGCAAAATATAATAGCGGTTGAGGCTATGAGTCAAACAACCAGCGTGCATGATGAGCAAAAGGAAGCTATTGTGAAAGCAGAAGATTCTTCCAAGATGGTAATGGAAGCCACAAAGAATATGGCAGATAAAATGCAGCTAATCTTAAGCAATACAAGGAATATTGAGAAAAGTGCTAGTAAGATTGTCGAAATTGTCAATTCAATCACTACTATTTGTAAAGAAAATCAAGTTTCCCTTGAAGTTGTTTCTGAATCAGTTCAATCTGGAATTACTACTACATCGCAGCTTGAGGAACTTGTAACTGATATTCGTGCAATGGCAGACGAACTGGCAGGCGTTGTTCAAGAATAATATAAAGAACCATCCTAGAAATAGAAAGTACACATGTATATACATGGAAAAATATACATGTGTACTTTTGTTATAAGAACCTATAAAATGTAAGTAAATTCTATACTAAAACGAAAATAGGATGGGACAAAAGATGAAAAATAATATAAGAGATTTAAATGAACAGGTAGCGAATCTTTATGTAGCTAAAGTTATGGAAATTACTGCAGCATTTGCAATTGTAGTTATAATTCTGAACACGATCGGAATTTTTGTAGTTGATCCAGCTATCATGACTATTACAGGCAGTACTAGCCTTATCGCATTGTTAATACCAGCTTTTATTCTAAAGGTATTAAAGAAAAATGAAGTATGGCTAAAATATGTAGCAATATTCAGTGCAAGTGTTGTTGTTCTCACTATTACAGTAACTCTTAATTATCTAGTATTTATCATGTTCATATTTCCAATGGCGCTTGCCTCTATCTATTTCAATCCCAAATTGAATAGAATAGCGCTAATTTTATCCATTATTATGTCAACAGTCGGAAGAGTGTTAGCATTTAACTTGGCTCCGGAACCAGATTTGAACTTTCAAACTTGGTATCGTTTGATTTTATTTAGTATAACACCAAATGTTCTTATGTTACTAGCGATAGGTGCTATTTTTAGTGCATTGGCAAATAATACCAATAAAATGATGAGTTCCTTAGTGGATAAAGAAGAGCAGGAAAAAATCTTCAACCATATGAAAAATCTTTCAGAAAAGTCATCAGAGGTATCCAAAGGTTTACTAGAGGGCATGGAGACTTTGGGTGAGGTAACGAATAATTTTTTGAAAGCAAATGAAGAGATATCAGATAATACCGTTACAGTAGTAGACGGAATTCAGAGTTCAATGAAGCTGCTTAATATAGCAAAACCCAATTCATCACAGATTTACGAAAATGTACAGGAGCTTGCAGAAGAAAGTGCAGAAATTGCACAGTTGTTTGTAAATGTGGAAACCTTGTCAAATGAAAACAAAGTACACATGCAAAGTGTTACATTGGGAATGTCTAAAATGAAAGAAAGTGCAGACATTTGCCAAACAGCAATGGAACAGTTGGAAGAAAAGACTAAGAAAATTGATGGAATCGTCAGTGTTATTGCAGATATTTCTGAGCAAACTGATTTATTATCTTTAAATGCTGCCATTGAATCTGCACGAGCAGGAGAACAAGGTAAGGGTTTTGCTGTCGTTGCAGAAGAAATACGAAAACTGTCTCAACAGACACAAAAGACATTAAGCGATGTAAAGGAAATTATTGGTGAAGTTTTAGAACAAAACGCAATTGCTGTCAATGCGATGAATCAGACATCATCTGTACATGAAGAACAGAAAGAAGTCATTCTGAAGGCGGAAAAGTCAGCTCAAGGTGTAATGCTAGCAACGAAGGAAATGACAGAAAAAATGCAGCTGATTACCAATAATACAAAGCATATTGAGCAGAGTACAGGTGAAATTGTAGATATCGTAAATGGAATTACAAAAATTTCTAAGAAAAATCAAGAAGCATTAGATGTTGTAGCTGCCTCAGTGGAAACTGGTTCAACGTCTATACGCCAATTAGAAGAAGTAGTCGATTCCATTCGTGAAATGTCAGACGAACTAGCCATTGTAGTACAATCTTAATTAGGAATTAAAACTTGAAATCCATTGAAAGTACAAGCTTTTGATGGATTTTTTAACTAGTATTCCGGTTCTAAATGTTATACAATAAAAGTGTAACTAATAACCCAAAAGAGCACTTTATAAAGCCCTCTTTTGGCGAGTGATTTAGATTGTTATAAGATAAGGAGAAGGTTATGAGAAAAAGAAAATGGAACCATTTCGTTGCAAGCGTCAGTGCTGCTGCGATAGTTGCGAGTCTTTGCACTACCGTAGTTCCACCGACAGTTAACAAAGTGGAAGCGGCTACATCTTACCAGATGGAATCTCTGGACAGAGGATTAGTTGCAGTAAAATCAGGTAACGGCATTTTCCTATCCTGGCGTTTGTTAGGAACAGAAAATTACGCTACGTCATTTAATGTGTACCGTGATGGTACTAAAATTGCTGGTCCCATTACCAATTCAACGAACTATTTTGATGCAAGTGGCAACACAAGCAGTACATATGTAGTAAGAAGCGTTGTGAATGGGAAGGAAGTAACGGAATCTGACCCAACAAAGGGATGGAGAAACCAGTATAAAGATGTCAGATTAAACAAACCGGCCAATACATATTTAAATGGAACAACAGTTACGTATTCTGCCAATGATGCAACCGTAGCAGATGTTGATGGAGACGGCGCCTATGAAATTATCTTAAAATGGGACCCATCTAACTCAAAGGATAACTCTCAAAGTGGTTATACATCCAATGTTTATATTGACTGCTATGAATTAGATGGAACTCAGAGATGGAGAATCGATCTTGGTAAAAATATACGTGCAGGTGCTCATTATACACAAATGGCTGCGTATGATTTTGATGGGGATGGCAAAGCAGAATTAGCGTTAAAAACAGCAGATGGAACTGTGGATGGAAAAGGAAATGTAATCGGTAATGCAAATGCAGATAACCGCAATTCCAGTGGTTACATTTTATCAGGAAATGAATATTTAACTATGTTTAATGGTGCAACAGGACAAGCTATGAAAACCATTAATTACGAACCAGCCCGTGGAAATGTAAGTGACTGGGGAGATAAGTATGGAAATCGTGTTGACCGTTTCTTATGTGGAGTTGCTTATCTGGATGGAAAAACACCAAGTTTGATTGAATGTCGTGGGTATTACGCAAAATCAGTGCTTGTTGCCTATAAATGGGCAAATGGAAACTTTACAAAGCAATGGACATTTACTGCAGACGGCTCCCACAATTCGGCTTATCGTGGACAAGGAGCGCACTCGCTTTCAATAGCAGATGTTGATAATGATAATTTTGACGAAATCGTATATGGTGCATGTGTCATTGATCATAATGGAAATGGTCTTTACAATACAAAGCAGGGTCATGGTGATGCATTACACTGTGGAGATTTTGATCCAAATCATAATGGACAAGAAATCTTTATGGTTCATGAAAACAAAGCATCTAATATTGAAAGTGTACAAATGCGTGATGCAAGAACAGGAACTACAATATGGAGTTATAAACGCTCCAAAGATATTGGACGTGGACTTATCCTAAATGCAGCAGCTGAGTTTTCTCCATATGTTTGTCTTGCTGACAACGCATATGATAGCAAGGGAAATGTCATTACTGCAGGTCTTAAGTACTTAGGCGAAAATTTCTCCATGTTCTGGGACGGTGATTTGTATCAGGAAGGACTTGACCAGACAACAATTCGTAAATGGAATTCCAGTACAAAACGTGTAGATACTGTTTTGACAGGGGAAAATGTTCATTCCTGTAATGGAACAAAGGCAACTCCTGCCTTATCTGCAGATATTTTTGGTGACTGGAGAGAAGAAGTAATATGGGCTACGAATGATAATACGGCATTGCGTATTTATACAACAACAGATGTAACTAGCCACAAGTTGTATACTTTAATGTCAGATCGTCAATATCGCGAGGCAATTGCATGGCAGAATGTAGCTTACAATCAGCCACCTCACACAAGTTACTATATTGGTGAAGATATGAAAACACCAGTTCAGCCATCTATGTATACAGCTGGTTCCTATAAGTTAAAAACGGTAGGTCAGGTATCAAAGCCAACAGCGACGCCACAAGACCCAGCTTCTGATGTTTTAGATGGTGGCGTGTTTATGATTCGCAATGTCAATAGTGGACTTTATCTAGATTGCCAGAACGGCGTAGCAGCCAATGATACCAATATTCAGCAGTGGGGCGCTTCACAGCCTGGAGACTGGAATGAATGGAGATTGGAAAAGGATGCAAATGGATACTATACAATTTACTCTTTATTAGGTGGCGGCAAAACATATGTTATGGATGTTGCAGGCAAGAAGACAGATAATGGTACCAATATTGCCCTTTATACCAGCAAAGGTTCTGACAATCAAAAGTTTGAATTAGTGAAACAGTCTGATGGAAGTTACGCGCTATTAACCAGAATTACAGGTTCAAAGAGCTGTGTTGAAGTAGTCAATGCTTATACAAATGCAGGTGCTAATGTACAGCAGTATACTTATACAGGACATGCTTGCCAGAGATGGTATCTGGAAAGAATCAAAACACAGGAGCCAACACCAAGTCCAAGCATATTACCAAGTGTTGCTCCGAGTACTGCACCAAGTATTAAGCCAAGTGTAGCCCCAAGTCCATCCCCATCCACTGGTACCTCAACAGGAGATACAAAAGCTTTAACATTGGATGCAACAGCAAGTAGCTGGACTGGTGCGTATACAATGAATGTTACGTTAGCGAATGCTGGAACAACAGAGATTCAGGACTGGAAGGTAGAGCTGAATGCATCAGAAGCAGATATCAATAGTATCTGGTGTGCACAGAAAACAGTTTCCGGTACGTCAGTAATCTTAACACCAGAAAGTTATAACGCCGTAATTGGTGTGAACGGAAGCACAACATTTGGTTACGGTGGCAATGGCTCTCTTCCTTCCAAGTTGAATTATAAAATTTCTTATAAAATGAACGGAACCTGGTATCATTACACAGGTGCAGATAGTTCCTTCTAAGTTAGTAAAAAGAGAAAGCAAGGAGTGTATGATGCATGCACTCCTTGTTTTTTACATAGTAATCTGATAAGATTAATCTAGATAAAATATTCTGACATGGAGGCTGAATATGAAAATATCAACAAAAGGAAGATATGCTCTGCGTCTTATGCTAGATTTAGCTCTTAATAGTGGAGGGGAACTTGTTCGAATTCGAACAATTGCAGAAAGACAGGAAATATCTGAAAAATATTTAGAGCAAATTATTTCAACATTGAATCATGCTGGTTATGTAAAGAGTGTTCGAGGGGCACAAGGAGGATATCGACTTGCCAAAGAACCAAAGGATTATACAGTTGGAATGATTCTTAGGCTGACAGAGGGAAGTCTGGCACCAGTCGCCTGCTTAGAAGATGAAGAGAATCAATGTGACCGAGCTGATCAGTGTGCAACACTGGCATTGGTTTATAAGCGTTTGAATGATGCAATTAGTGATGTAGTAGATCATATTACATTGCAGGATCTGGCAGACTGGCAGATGGAAAAGGGGAACAACTACGTAATCTGATTACATAGCAATTCTTATTAGTATTTGAGAAATAGTATGAATGCCATATCAGTATAAAAAATACCGCTATAGTAGAAACTAAGCGGCATTTTTTATGTTAGTATTTATCTTTGCTTATCATGAGCTATCTGCTTATTAAGCACGAATATCAAATGTATAGCGTTTGATTGCAGCAGCAGGTTCCTTCTGTGATATAAAATCATTTATGATGTCTATTTTGGATTCTTTTTTTGTAAAATCATTTGTTACAGAATAACCCAGTTCCTGCAATTTGTCTGTTAATAAATTAATATTTTTCTTAAGAAGTCTTTTGCTCTGATCATTTTCAATATAAAATTTATTTTCTAATATCATACCATTTTTGGTAATATGAATATCCAGATTACCAAGGTGTTCAAGGGATAAATGGAGCAGAACAGTGATTTGATGAGGATTTCGTTTCAAATCGCTTTTCTTTGTATATACATACAATTCACCGTTACCGTTGTGACCATTCATTTGGAATGGAATCTGAACGTAAGGAAAAATTCCATTCATAATCTGCATAAAATCAATATTGTTTTTCACAGATGCCAGATTTTCTCCAGCTAAGCTTTCACTAAATTCAGGCGAGATGGACTGCATCAGTTTTTCAATTCCCTTTACTTGACCAGATACTTTTTGATAAAATTGCCCAATAGTATCTTTCTTTCTTACCTGGTCAGGGGTTAAAGACCATTGTTTTTTTAACTCATTGGACATTAAAAAGGCAAATTCTTCAGAAACGAATAACTGCTGTATGCTTTCGGTACTTGCAGATGGGATTGTGTGCTGGATACCATCAATAAGCTCATTTAATGTTGCATCACCTGACCTGGCTTTCTGGCTTAGAGCCTCATTGTCTGGATTCTGTTTGAGAAAATCAGCAAGTTTATTACGGCTTGTCTCATCGAAATAACCACCAGTTAGCTGGCTGCTTTTTAGAAATTCCAAAAAAGATTCTTGTATCTTTGCTAATTCCGGATGGTCAAAAGCTTCAATTGTTTTTGGAACTTCGGATAAGGCTTCTTCAACCTTGGCAGGATTTACGAGCTCTTCTGGTGAAAGAGTGGCTAATACGTTCTCCTGGTTTCTAGCATCAATGGCCAGAGCATTATCATACGCAGAACGAATTACCTGTACTAACTGAGGTAAGGTTAATTTGTTGTCTGCCACAGCTTGATGGGTCTCTTCTGGTAAATCAAAGTCAGATAAAATAGAGAGAACTTCCTGTCTCATTTTGTTGGATGAAAATTCATAGGAAGGCTCCTCTTGACTGGCTGCCCCTTGGGAATCGGCTGAGTTTACTAGTTCAAGAAATTGTTTTGCTATATCCTTCATGTCTTGATCTGCAAAGAGTGCCAATTCACGTAGTACAGAAGGGAGCTGTTCTAGACACTCTGAGAGTTTTGCGGACATGGAGTGATTGCCACTAAGATAGCTTTCGAACTGAGAGGCATTTTCGTGGGTAGCAGGAATGTTATATTTATTAAGAAGAACGATTGTGCTAATACTTGCTTCTTTCAGTTCATAACTTAATCTTAAAATATTCTGAATGCTAGGTTTTGTAATTGGAAGCTGATTCCGTATAAGGGAAAGTACTATGGACTGATTTCTGCTATTATGAGGCAGTCCTGCTTCTTCCAGTGCTTTAAACATTGGATTGTTCTCTATCTCAGAATCACTTAATGGAATCGCTTGAAGTTTGATGGTTCCGCTTTCCATGCTTTGCACTTTGAAAGTCCCAATATCGCCGATAGAAAGCCAGTTCACATTATCTAACCGTCCGATTACTTTTGTGTTGTCTTCCAATAAAATGGATACCTGGCTGTTACGCAAATCTGTTATTTCACCTTTGACGATTTGTCCTTCTGTTAAGTGTTTGGTAGTAACTCGCTCTCCAAAATGCTGCATCTTACCAACTGACCGACTTCCCTGGTTAGCAGTATTTCTTTGATTGACTGTGGTACCGATTTTTCTACTTGATAAATCCATCGTGTCTCAACCTTTCTTCTATCATAAAGCCCAATCATCAAGGGCTGTTTCATTTGGTTTATATTATTATATCGGCTATATGCAACTATTTAAAGAGTATCGAAAAAATATTGACATAAGATACACTTTGGTGTATAACTAATTCATACAATACATAGTAATTTGGTATGAATAAAATGCGATTTAGAGAGGATGATACGTTTGGCGAAAATATTTAAAAAATTAACAGATTTAATTGGTAATACACCGATGTTAGAATTGGGCAATATGAAAAAATTATATGGATACGAAGCAGATATTATTGCAAAACTGGAATATTTTAATCCATTGGGAAGTGCAAAGGATCGTGTGGCTTATGCTATGATTGAAGATGCATTGAATGCGGGAACCATTAATCATGATACGGTTTTGATTGAGCCTACTAGTGGAAATACAGGAATAGGTTTGGCTTTTGTTGCAGCAACGAAAGGAATGCATTTGATTCTAACCATGCCAGAAACTATGAGCATTGAACGTCGCAAAATTGTTTCAGCGTTAGGTGCAGAGGTTGTGCTTACACCAGCAGCAGAAGGAATGAGTGGAGCAATTCGCGTTGCAGAGGAATTACGAGATAAATATGGCAATGCTATGATACCACAGCAGTTTTCCAATCCTTCTAATCCAGCCATACATAAAGTAACAACAGCAAAGGAAATCTGGGAGGATACAGATGGTAAAGTAGACATTTTCGTTGCAGGTGTTGGAACAGGTGGAACGGTATCTGGAACGGGTGCTGGTTTAAAGGAAAAGAATCCGAATGTAAAAGTAGTTGCAATTGAACCTAGTGATTCTCCAATCATTTCAGGTGGAAAAGCTGGTCCACACAAATTACAGGGAATCGGAGCAAATTTCATTCCAGATAATTATGATCCGAATGTAGTAGATGAAGTAATTACTATTTCTACACAACAGGCATATGACACCACAAGAGCTGTTGCGAAGTCTGAAGGTCTGCTCGTTGGTATTACTTCGGGTGCGGCGCTTTACGCAGCAATTGAGCTGGCAAAACGTCCTGAAAATAAAGGAAAGCAGATCGTTGTTCTTTTGCCTGATACAGGAGAACGATATCTCTCAACTGATTTATTCTAATTAGTTTCGTATTAGGAAAGGATGCACACAGGCGTTCAAGGAATATAGCCGCTAAAGTACAGCGACACCCGCTCTGTGCGGTGAAGTGTGAGTTCTTTGCAGTAGACCGAAAACGCAAGGAACTCATATTTTCTTATTTAAGCCTACTAAAACGATATAAATAATATGTACACTATGAAATACAAGATTGACAAACAAACACTTCAATTATATACTAGAAACACTTGTAAAGTCGAATAATGAGGAATAGTGTAAAAAGAGAGGTAAAGAATGATAGAGATAAAAAACCTAGTGAAAGAGTTCGGAACGGGAAAATCTACACAGCGTGTTCTCAATGACATCAATCTAACCATAGAGGATGGAGATATCTTTGGTATTATCGGAATGAGTGGTGCAGGAAAGAGTACACTGATTCGTTGTATGAACTTACTAGAAAAACCAACCAGTGGTGAGATTTTAATAGATGGAACTGATATAACAAAACTCAACAAGAAAGAACTTTTGAAATGCCGTCGTAACATAGGTATGATATTCCAAAGTTTTAATTTGCATATGCAAAGAAATGTACGCAAAAATGCAAGCTTTGGACTGGAATTGATTCCGGCTAAAGACTATTTGCCAGATGGTTACACAAAGGAAGAGTATGCAAAGCTTGGATATTTTCAAAAAAAGAAAGTAAAAAAAGCGGATATCAAAAAGACAGTAGATGAACTGTTAGAAATCGTTGACTTACATCATAAGGAAAATGCGTATCCTTCTCAGTTAAGTGGTGGGCAAAGACAAAGAGTTGCAATTGCCAGAGCACTTGCAACCTATCCATCTGTTTTGTTATGCGACGAAGCAACTTCTGCTTTGGACAGCATGACAACTGAGGCAATTCTTAGTTTGCTTAAGAAAATCAATAAGGAACGTAAAATCACAATGGTAATCATTACACATGAAATTGATGTAGTGAAGAAAATATGTAATAAAGTTGCTGTACTTGACCAGTCCAAAGTTGTGGAAACTGGGAATACAGATGAGATTTTTGCCAATCCATCATCACCAGTAACAAAACGTTTGCTAGGAGGTGAGGCATAATGACAGCATGGTTTCAAGATTTAATCGTTAATTATGGAGATTTATTGTGGCAGGGAGTGATTGATACTCTTTACATGACAGTAGTTTCCACACTAGTCGCTTGTATTCTTGGATACCCAATCGGAATTCTTGCAGTAGTAACATCACCAAATGGAATTCATCCTATGCCAGTACTTAATAAGGTTGTTGGTGGAATTGTAAACATTGGTCGTTCCATACCATTTATCATTTTATTGGTTGCAATCAAACCATTCACCAAATGGATCGTAGGAACTCCTCTTGGACCAACAGCAGTAATTGTACCGTTGATAGTTTCAGCAACGCCATTTATGGCAAGACTTGTTGAAAATTCATTTAATGAGTTAGATCAAGGTGTCATCGAAGCTGCTCGTGCAATGGGAGCTTCTGACATGCAGATTATTCGTAAAGTGATGCTTCCTGAGGCAATGCCTTCCCTAGTGTTAGGACTTTCCTTGGGGGCTATTACAATTGTCGGCTGTACTGCAATGGCAGGAACAGTTGGTGGAGGCGGTCTTGGAGATATCGCTATCCGTTATGGGTATTATCGTAACAAAACTGATATTGCGGTTGTAACAATTGTCTTACTCGTTATCATTGTTCAAATTTTACAGAGTTTAGGACAGTATATATCAACTAAAATAGATAAACGCAAGAAAGGTGAGAGATAGTATGAAAAAAACGAAAAAATTAGTAGCACTTACACTTACAGCTGTTTTAGGGTTATCTGCTTTAACAGGATGTGGTACGAAAGGTTCTAGAAGCAACGACAAAGAAATCGTAGTCGGTGCAACAATTCAGCCACATGCTGAAATTTTAAATTCAGATGCATTCCAAAACAAAATTAAGGAATTAGGTTATTCGGTGAAAGTAGTAGAGTACACAGATTATGTACAGCCAAATGAAGCAACACAAGACGGAAGTTTAGATGCAAACTTCTTTCAGCACAAGCCATTCCTTGATGACTACAACAAAGAAAATAAAGGAAATTTAGTAAGTGTGGCAAAGGTTCACTATGAGCCATATGGTTTATATGCTGGTAAAACAAAAAACTTAGAGAATATCAAAGATGGTGCTCTAATTGCAGTTCCGAATGATTCTTCCAATGAAGCAAGAGCGTTACAGATGTTACAGGCAGGTGGATTGATTACAATGAAAGAAGGTGTCGGTTTAGAGGCTACTGTAAAGGATATTGTAGAGAATCCTCATAACATTTCCTTTAAGGAAATCGAATCTGCGCAGACTCCACTTGTGCTAAAAGATGTTGATTTTGCAGTAATTAACGGAAATTATGCAATGCAAGCAGGACTAAACGTGCAGAAGGATGCGTTATTGATTGAAGATGCAAAATCAGTCGGTGCAGAAACTTATGCAAACATTTTAGTTGTAAAAGAAGAAAACAAAGATTCCGATAAAACAAAAGCTTTAGTAAAGGCAATTACTTCTGATGAAGTGAAACGTTTTATGGAAGAGAAATATAGTGGAGCAGTGATCCCAGTATTTTAGTTGGCGCCGCCCGCCTGTCCAAATTTAACAGGTCAAGCAAGCTTGAAACAGTTGAATTTGGACAGGTGGGCGGCTGTATTTTGCAAGTGAGAATATTTACAAAAATAAGGCGTTGGTGTGTATTATTTACACGCCAATGCCTCATTTTTATCTCATTTTGGAATACAAATCTAAGAAATTATATTTCTCCTTATTGAATTCACAACCAATTACCGTATTTAGATTTACATTATGAGCACTTTGAAAAATGTTCATGTCAATGACAGGACTTACTTCGCGAAGCTGATTAATAAGACGCTTCATTTCCTGGCGTTTCGAATCTTGTGTCCCTCTATCAGTATCTTCTGTAAAACGACAGGCACATTGTAAGAATTCCAGATTATTATAGCGAACCCATGACTTGATATCATATTCCTTCACAAGATACAAAGGACGAATCAGTTCCATTCCTTCAAAATTAGTGCTATGGAGTTTTGGCATCATGGTCTGGAATTGCCCCATATACATCATACTCATCATAGTCGTTTCGATTACATCATCAAAATGGTGTCCAAGTGCAATCTTGTTGCACCCTAATTGGCGTGCATAACGATAGAGATAACCTCGTCTCATTCTGGCACATAAGTAACATGGAGAATCTTCAATATCGTGAACAATATTGAAAATGTCCGAATCAAATATTTTAATAGGTATGTTCATAATTTCAGCATTATTGATGATTTTTTGTCGGTTTGCAGGATTGTAACCTGGATCCATAACGATAAATTCTAATTGAAAATCCATTTTTCCGTGTTTTTGTACTTCTTGCATACATTTGGCAAGCAGCATGGAATCCTTGCCGCCTGATATACAGACGGCAATGCGATCCCCTGGCGTTATCATATCATAATCATTGATTCCTGATATAAACTTTCGCCAGATTTCTTTACGGAAACGTTTGATGATACTTCGTTCAATCTCTTTATAACGTTCCATTGATTCCTCCTATGTCTTTAATTACTTCACTTGCGATAATTAAGCCTACGACACTAGGGATAAATGCAACACTTCCTGGTGGCACTTTACGTGTATCTGGTTTTACTTCGTATTTTGGAACAAGTGGCTGTTCTTTGGAGTAAACTACCTTCAAACCATCGATTCCACGTTTCTTTAATTCTTTTCTCATAACTTTGGCAAGTGGGCAGACAGAAGTATTTTTAATATCAGCAACCTCAAATCTGGTTGGATCTAATTTATTGCCAGCTCCCATAGCACTAATTACAGGTACACCAGCTTTCTTTGCCTGCGTTACGATTTCTAATTTTGCAGTTACTGTGTCAACTGCATCGATTACGTAATCATATTCTGAAAAATCATAGTCATTAGCATTTTCAGGAAGATAGAATACTGGATGGGTATTTACAACAGCATTCTTATTGATGCTCATGATACGTTTTTTCATGGCATCGACTTTGTAAGTGTCGATTGTGTCATAAGTTGCAATAATCTGACGGTTCAGATTGCTGATGGATACGGTATCTTTATCAAACAGGTCAAGAGTGCCAATTCCGCTT
>CALFNR010000065.1:0-1860 GCA_937903005.1 uncultured Lachnoclostridium sp.
CAATCATAACATCATTCAATCTACTAGCTACACCTATGCCATAACCAAAACAACAAGCAAGCATCCATTACATATCAACCGGAAACTCAGACAGCATTCTCATCTCAGATAACGGTCACTATGCTATCATAGATGGAGTGGTACTATGTCAAGAAAAAGTACAAATTAAAATGAGAAATTTCTATGTTAATTAACTTGCTCTAGTCTCAATTACTTTTTGAGTTTCTGCATATAGTTTTTCAAATTGATCTGGCGAAATATAGTTACAATGGCTGTGTATTCTTACTGTGTTATAGAATGCCTCTATGTATTCGAAAACGAGGGCATAGGCATGTTCATAACCTCTTATTTTAAATCGGTTGAGCCATTCTCTTTTGATAAGTGCATGAAAGGATTCTATGCAGGCATTATCCCAAGGATAGGCTTTTTTTGAATAGCTTAGCTGCATTTTTGATGTTGCCCTTTTATATTCTTTGGATACGTATTGACTGCCTCTGTCACTGTGGATAATTAAAGGATTTTCAAGATTTCTTCTGCTTTTAGCTTTATTAATAGTTTCTATAACACAAGATACTTCTAAAGTTTGAAATAAAGTCCATGCGATGATTTTACGAGAAAACAAGTCCATTATACTGGTTAAATAAACAAAGCCATCTATTGTCCATATATAAGTTATATCCGTACACCAAATAGTATTTGGTTTATCAGGATTAAACTGTTCATTTAAAACATTATTAAGTGCTGTACTAAAATCAGAATTTTTGGTTGTCACAGTATAAGGTTTTATATATTGTGCCTTAATATTCATTTCTTTCATGTATTTTCCAACTGTTCTCTCTGATATTTTTTCACCTGTTTTCTGTATTTCTTTAGTAATTTTAGGTGCACCATAATTCTGATATGAGTCATCATAAATCTTTTTGATCCTTGCCTTGATAATATGTTTACGTTGTACTTGCATGGAAGGTTTTCTTTTACACCAAGATTTATATCCTGATCTTGAAACGCCTAAAAATGACAGTATTCCGCTAACAGAAACGCGGCGTTTTCCCTTTGATTCTTCACTCTTGTGCTTAACTTCAAAGTAAATCGCTTCGGTTATTTTCCCAGAATACTGATAGCTTTTTTTAATACATCAAGTGCGTCTTCAGCATCTCTTAATTGACGCTTTAAACGTGCAATTTCCTTTTTATCATCACTGGAATAATTACCAGAACCACGATATTGAACTTCGCCAGTTGCTTTTATTTCACTTAACCATCTTGATAATGTTGATTGACCAATACCTAAATTTTTGGAGCAACCTAATACACCTAAATCTTGATGCTCTTGATAATACTTAATAGCATTTTCTTTAAACTCTTTATTATGTGCTTTAGCCATGATAAAGTCCCCCTATTCATTATGATTATTATTGTAATACTAATAAGGAACTTTCTCAATTTAACTTGTGCTATTTATATTCTAGCTCCAGAGCCGATAACAACGATGAGCAATTTCTATTGGACTACTTAAATCACCTTAACATCAAACAACTTGATTACCTCATCCTAACTCACCCTGATGCAGATCACGCAGGTGGGCTTGATGCGATTGTAAGAAACTTTGACATCAAAAATGTATACGTAGGAAATGGTAATGCTGCCACAAAAACATATCAAGATTTCATTTCATCCTGTATGGACAAGCAACTCCAACCTAGCGTACCGATGCCAAATCAGACATTCGCATTAGGAAATGGATCATTCCAGTTCTTCAATCAAACATCACAACGAGATAATGCAAATGATAACAGTTTAGTTGCTCTATACACCATTGGAAGTAACAAGTTTTTATTTATGGGAGATAGCGGTAAGGAAG
>CALFNR010000066.1:0-73317 GCA_937903005.1 uncultured Lachnoclostridium sp.
TGACCAACCTACTAAAAACAATATTTTTTATTACTTGACATAGTTAGTCTATAAGATAAAAAAAGAAAGACGTTTCAACTTTTGCATACAAGATTGAAACGTCTTTCTTTTTATTTGATTAATTTTGAAATTGTCTTAAACTCAGGAGTTCCCGCCTTCACAAGTAATTCAAACAAAACGGATTCCACCGAAGTTACATAAACACCTTCCTGTTTCATTCGTTCCATTCCAACTTGATAGTTAAACTCAGTTCTAGAACCCACACAGTCTGCCACGATACACACTTGATAGCCACTTGCAATCAAATCTCTCGCTGTCTGCATCACACAGATATGGGTCTCTAATCCAGCTAATATAACAGTCTTTTTGTTCTGTTTCTCTAATTCTTTCTTTATTTCCTCTGTATCTAAGCAGCTATAAGTTATCTTCTCAAAGTATTGAAACTCATCTTCAAGTTCTACTAGTTCCGGCACTGTCATTCCCAATCCCTTAGTATACTGTTGTGTAAAAATCACTGGGCATCCAACCGTTTTTAATCCTGTCAAAAGTTGTGTCGCTTTCTGAATAATTTGTTCATGATTATGAATCGCTGGCACTAGCTTTTCTTGATAATCAATAAACATTGCGATACTATCCTCTAATTTGATATGCATTTGTATTCTCCTTTTCTTCATATATGTAGTGTATTGTAATTATACTGTGTTACTCTGTAAAAAGCAATTTAATCATTTGCATTATCTGCATCAGTTTTTGTTCTGTGTACCGTACCATATGGATGCTGTGGTGGTGCATAGATAGAAAATGCTTTCATCGGAACATCTCCTGTATTGGAAATATTGTGATAAGTACCTGCTGGTATAATAACTGCATCGTCATCGCTTAATGGCTGACTGAACGTTAAATTATCACGAGTTGTTCCCATTTCTACAATGCCGTCACCTTCTTCGATCCGTATAAACTGATCGGTATTAGGATGCATCTCCACACCAATGTCTTCTCCTGGCAAAAGACTCATTAGTGTAACCTGAAAATGGTCTCCTGTCCAAAGAGCGGTACGAAAGTTCGTATTCATCTTCGCCATTGCTTCCATATCAAAAATAACAGGAACTGGTCCATAATCCTTAAGGGTATTTTGTTGCTGAGACATATTATTTGACTGTGATGCATTATTCTGGTTTGACCTATTAATATTATTTTCCAATGTAAAACCTCTGATTGGGTTATTTTCCATATAGTATATGTTGAGGAGGGTCAAAACATGCAGATTGTTTTAGTTGCCTATCTCATTCTTAACTCAACTCGGGTCGATTAGAAATCTAATATATTCATGATATCCAGCCCCTGCTGAAATAGAAAAACGTATATATACTTCTCCATCTTGAACATAAAATCCTTCGTGTTTATCGTAAATCTGCTCGTACAATTCATCCACAGAAAGCTTTTCAAATGCTTCTACCCCTTCTTTTTTCAGCTGAGATTCCATTGCTCCGTGTACTTTTTCCAGGAAATTGTCTTCTATAATTATCACATCGTATAAACTAAGCGGTCTATTATGATTTAAATCAAAATTTATGGTAAAAGATATATTGTTGGGATGTGCTGCACCATGTGTATTGTAAAAACCAGTAAAGAGAATGGAAATAAAAACGTCATTTGCATGTTTTATTTCATAATCTAAATCTATATCAATTGTTGTCTCAGCATCTTCGAAGTACAATTCGTCCACTACTCTTGCTAAAATTACACTATTTACCACATTCATGTTCTTCTTCTCACTCTTAAGAACAGGATAGCTCACGTTAAATTTTCCTTTATGTAGGTTCTGCTTATATTTCTTATCCTCTATCGTATATTTCTTATCGGATGCATGTAATAATTCTTGTACTCCGTCTTTCAAATTAAGCTTATTATCTTTGATCGCTTTCATGTTCTTAAAGTTATTCTGTTCTATGGTTTCCACTTCTTTATCATTACCATCGAGTGTTGGAGATGGTAAATCCTGTACTAAGGTTGGAGTTGGAGAACTCTTTCTACCGTTACTGCACCCAATTACAGTAAAGCATAAAATTAAAGATAGTATAAACTTACAGTATTTTTTCATATCTACTCCTATAATAAACTTTTTATTTTATTATATGCCGCTTTACGTTCCGCTAATTTTGATGTTCCACCATTAACAACTCTAGTAACAGCGGTTACATCTGCACCATTATCAATTTTAGCATTTAGATATCTGTACCATATAGGAATGTTCGATCCAATTTTTTGTCATTTGCTCGTATTAATTGACTGTTACTATATTTTACCATACGCTTTTAGTTGCAAATTAATAGTAGCACTCATCTCTACATATGTCAATTATTACTTGTATTACGAATAAATTGTAATATTTATATGTTAAGTCCCATATACTAAAAATTGGTATAAAAATGAGCTAATTAAATGCTCTAGAATAAATATTGGAATATATAAAGCTCTATCTATAAACTGACACTGCACACTATTACAAGCTGAACAATAGCCCCTCAACATAAAAACAACTCTCCCCCTAGAATGAAACATGATTCAAAGAATCACACACTCCCCTTGACATAGAGCACAAAAAAGAACCTGCCCATTCACAGATTCTTTTTCCACTATGTAAGCTACTAACGGGAGTTGAACCCGTGACCTCCGCATTACCAATGCGACGCTCTACCAACTGAGCTATAGCAGCACTACGCTTTATTGAGTTGTTCTAACACATCAGTCAGCTTTGACTTAATACGTTGTATCGCATTATCTACTGACTTCGGTTCACGACCAAGTTCCTTTGCAATCTCTTGATAATTCATACCTGAAAAATGTAATACAAAAACATCTTGTTCTAATGAACTCAAGCGCCTTTCGAGTTCATATTTTATCATACTAGCAGTCTCTTTGTCAATAACTAATTCTTCAGGATTTCGATTATTTGCAAAAAAAATGTCTAAACGTGATAAATTATTTCCTGAAGCTTCACCAAATGCAGGGGTATCAAAAGACACGTAATCATTAAGGGGGCTGTTCTTTTTTCGATTGGACAGCTTAATTGCCGTATAAATCTGTCGTGAAATGCATAATTCTGCAAACGAATAAAAGTTTGCATTCAATGAAGAATCATAATCTCGAATAGCCTTATATAGACCAATCATTCCTTCTTGAATCAAATCGTCCTTATCTCCACCTATAAGAAATAGTGTATTTGCTTTCTTTCGTACAACATTTTTATACTTCTCTAAAAGATACTCCATTGCATCATGATCTTTTTGCCCAATCAACATAACGATTTCATTGTCAGTCATTTCAGCATATTTCTCATCCCGCATACATACCTCCCCAGTCGCCCTTCTGGCACCTCAAGTACACTTTCTTGATTACCTTACTAAGACATTGCAGAAAAACATATAGTATGCTCTTCTGCAAATATCATTTTTTTCTATTTCATCATTCTTTGACGCACAATTTCATAAGCAAGTACGCCCATAGCAACAGACGCATTCAGTGAGTCAATATCCCCCATCATCGGAATCTTAGTAATGAAGTCGCAGTTTTCTTTCACTAATCTGCCTACCCCTTCACCTTCATTGCCAATCACAAGACCAATTGGTCCAGTTAAATTTTGTTTATACATAACTTCTCCGTCCATATCAGCACAAACAAACCAAAGACCACGTTCTTTTAACTCTTCCATTGTCTGTACTAAATTTGTTACTTTCACAACTGGCGTATAGTTAATAGCACCTGCCGATGCTTTGGCAACAGTTGCAGTCAGACCAACCGCACGGCGTTTTGGAATAATAACCCCATGAGCTCCACATTGATTTGCAGTACGGATGATGGCTCCAAGATTATGAGGATCTTCGATATTATCTAAGATAATAACAAATGGGTCTTCCCCTTTCTTTTTGGCTAAGGCGAAAATGTCTTCCATTTCACTGTAGTCATAGGCTGCTGCCTGCGCAATAACACCTTGGTGTTTACCTGTTGAAGACATAGAATTTAGTCTTTCCTTTGGCACAAAGTTAATGATGGTGTCGTGTTTTCTAGCCTCACGAATGATAGACTGGATTGGACCATCCTTACATCCGTCTAAAATAAATAGTCTATCAATTGTTTTTCCAGATCGAAATGCCTCTAACACCGCATTTCTTCCTTCTATTGTAAATTCTTCGTAACTCACATTTTCTCCTATCCGCCAGTTGTCTGGCACCTTAATAATTCATAGCATGTTATTCTATTTTTCTGTCTGATCAAAACGCTCAATTCCTAAATGCAACAGGTAAAGTGCTCTTTCAAATTGCTGGTTCAGATACAAATAACCGATTAACGCTTCAAACCCTGTCGCAACACGGTACTCTCCTATGGAAGCATTTTTTGCTGAGGTATATGATTTTGCATTTCTGCCTCGCTTGTAAACCGCCATTTCTTCTTCTGTAAATTCATCCTTAATGAGATTTAACATAATCATCTGGCTTGGTGCCTTTACATAATGAGCTGCTCTGTTATGAAGCTTATTAACTGGAGCATTGCCATTTTCCACGACAATCGTACGTACAACCAAGTCAAAAATACAGTCTCCAATAAACGCCAGTGTAAGCGGTGACATCTGGCTTGGTGCAATATTTTCCTTTCCCCCTGCAAACTGAGAAGTGCTTGCCACGTTAAAAAACTCTTTCGTTATCTGATCTACCAGATTTAAATCTGTATCCATCCCTACGCTCTTTTCCATCTTACTCCTTCACGAGTATCTTCTAAGATGATACCCTTTTCTAATAACAGGTTACGAACTTCGTCTGCACGAGCAAAGTTTTTCGCTTTACGAGCTGCCTGACGTTCTTCAATTAACTGTTCGATCTCATCATCTAACAATTCTACTTCCTGTTCCGTTACAATTCCTAGTATATCACATAATTTTGTAATTTCATCAACAACTTTTTGCACAAATGTTTTCGAATTCTGTCCTGATACTGTGGAGTTTGCTAATTTTACTAATTCAAAAATAGCAGAAATAGCGTCTGCTGTATTAAAATCATCATCCATTGCAGCTTCGAATTTAGCTTGAAGGGCTGCTACGTTTTCCAATTCTTTTGTCTCCTCAGCAGTCATCTCTTTGTCTTCTACTGTTTTTAATAAATCATTCAAGTTAAATACTGCTGTTTTGATACGCTCTAAACTTGTTTGAGTTGCTTCCATTAGCTCACGACTGAAGTTAATAGGATTACGGTAATGTACGCTAAGCATAAAGAAACGTAACACTTCTAGTGGGAATTTTGCACCTATTTCTTTTACAGTGAAGAAGTTTCCTTCTGATTTGGACATTTTCTTGTTATCAATATTTAAGAATCCATTGTGAATCCAGTATTTTGCAAACTCTTTGCCGTTAGCCGCTTCACTCTGTGCAATTTCATTTTCATGATGAGGGAATATCAGATCTTCTCCACCTGCATGAATATCAATTTGCTCTCCAAGATATTTTTTACTCATTTCAGAACATTCAATGTGCCATCCTGGACGACCTTCAGACCATGGTGATGGCCAAGCTGGTTCGCCTTCTTTTTTTGGTTTCCATAATACGAAATCAAGCGGATCTTCTTTTTCTTCATTTACAGCAATTCTTGCTCCTGACTCTAAATCATCAATATTCTTTTTGGATAACTTTCCATATCCTTTGAAACTTCTTGTTTTAAAATACACGGTTCCATTTTTTTCATAGGCATGACCTTTGTCGATTAATGTCTGAATCATCTCAATCATGCCACCAATTTCTTCTGTTGCCTTTGGATGTACCGTTGCAGGCTTAACATTCATTGCTGCCATGTCTTCTTTGACGGATTTGATATAACGTTCTGTAATCTCCTTACAAGTAACTCCCTCTTCATTTGCCTTTTTGATAATCTTATCATCAACATCCGTAAAGTTGGAAACATAATTCACATCGTATCCCTTATATTCAAAATATCTTCTCACTGTATCAAATACAATCATTGGTCTAGCATTTCCAATGTGAATATCATTGTATACAGTAGGTCCACATACATACATTTTTACTTTTCCTTCTTCTAAAGGTACAAATTCTTCTTTTGATTTGGTAAGAGTATTATAAATCTTCATAACTTCCTCCTAGATTGCTTTTATTTTATTTTTTTATAATCTTCTAAATTCTTATTGAAGTTTTCAAGTATACTGCGAAGTTCTTGATTTTCACGCTGCAAACGATTTAGTTCCATCTCCACAGGGTCTGGCAAATGTACCTGATCCAGCTCTTCACAAGGTCTTTTAATGTTTGCACTTTTCACAATATGCCCTGGAACACCTACAACGGTTGAATTCGGTGGCACTTCCTTTAAAACTACACTTCCAGCACCAATTTTAGAATTTTCTCCGACTGTAAAAGAACCTAGTATTTTGGCACCTGTGCTCACCATAACGTTATCACCGAGAGTAGGATGTCTTTTCCCCTTTTCTTTTCCTGTACCACCTAACGTTACACCTTGATACAGCGTAACATTATCTCCAAGGATTGCCGTTTCTCCAATCACAACCCCATTGCCATGATCAATAAACAGTCCCTTTCCTATTGTTGCACCTGGGTGAATCTCTATACCTGTCTTTCGCACCGTTCTTTGTGATATCCATCTAGCCAGAAAATAATGTTTCTTCAAATAAAGCTTATGTGCTACCCTGTATCGCAAGACCGCTTTAAAACTTGGATACAGAAATACTTCCATGTCGGATTTAATAGCAGGATCTCTGTCCTTTATAATCTGTATTTCTTCCTGTACATATTTAATAAATCCCACAAAAATCACTCCTTATGTTTAACATCCTTATAAACAAAAAAATCACCTCTGTACTAAAATACAAGAGGCGACGTTATCGCGGTTCCACTCTATTTTATCAGAAAATGACACTACAGCATAATGCATTCCCATAATAATCTCCTTACTATAACGGCAGTTACCGGATTAAACTACTACAGTTCATCTAATCTGCTCCTAGAGGCACTTCATTCATCTTCCTGCAAAGAATGCTTTCAGCTGGTAACATTCTCTCTCTGTTGCAATCCAATCAATTACTCTTTCTAATCTTCGCATTTACACATATAAATTATTCTATGCAAACATTTATTCTTTGTCAAGTTCCATTTCCATTTTCTTGTGTAGTAATAATACAATAATTACTCAAAAAACATATTTTCTGTATATAATTCACTAAAATCCTTATCATTTGCTAGTGCTAATACACTTGCCACTTCCACAACCGCTTCTGCTTTCCTTATAAAATCATCCTCCACTAACGCAAGTTCCGCTCCTCTTAACGAAGCATTACCCACAACCGTTATCTTTTCTTTCCACTGTTTTGGCAACAAACCTATTGCAATTGCTTTCTCTATATTGACATGAAATCCAAACCCGCCTGCCAAATAGACTTTATCCACATCATCTATTTTGACACCGTACCGCCTTGTCATAAGAGTCGCTGCAGAATATACCGCTGATTTTGCCATCTGGATTTCTCTGATATCTCTTTGAGTAAATACAACTTCTCCTTTGTTCGATAGAGCTACTGGAAAGCCTTCCTCAAAATATCTCTCATCTAATGCACCTGTTTCGTCTATGAGTTCATTAGATAGTAACTCAGCTGTCAATTCTAGCACACCTGAGCCACAAAGCCCTACAGGATCTTTATCTTGAATTGTTCTTACCTTAGCCATACCGTATTGAATCTCGACTGAAGATATTGCTCCTGGAATAGAACCAGTGCCACACGAAATATTTCCACCTTCGAATGCTGGTCCAGCAGCTGCGCTTGTTACTAAAATCTGATTTTTTGTTCCAATCGCCATTTCTCCATTGGTTCCCAAGTCAATTAAAACAGACACCTTTTCTGTTTCAGAAAATCCACAGGAAACTAGACCACTTACAATATCCGCTCCTACAAAAGTACTGATTCCTGGCAATATCACTACCTGACAGAATGGTATACTATCACCAAACAAATCCTGACTGTTAGTACGGATTGTATTTACATTTACAGGTTCAAAGGGATAGACACCAAGAGTCTCACAAGGATACCCCATTAAGATATGGCACATAGTAGTATTAGCAGAAATTGCAATTTTCGAAATAGAGTGAAGCTCAAATCGTTGAATCATTTCACGCAATTGATTTCTTATTGTGTCTCTAAGTTTTTCTAAATCGCCTGCATTACATGCTGAAATTCTTGAAATCACATCTGCACCATAACTTCTCTGACGGTTCAGTTCTCCATAACTGTTTTGTATTACTTTATTTTTAACATCCACTACTTCCATTGCAATGGTAGTTGTTCCAATATCAATTGCGATACCATACTGTGCATCCTCATTTTGTTTTATATTTTCAGAAACTTCCATTGCATTCATGACAACTTGAAATTCTTCTTCCTTTTCTACTTCAATTGTAGCATCCTCTGTTAGGTACGCCCGACACCCCAGGCGGATTCCCAGTTCTATCTGCTCTTTTGTTAAAATACGTCTATCCGCTTCTGTTACAGGAAGCGTTCCCTTAACCAGACGAATTTTACATTTTCCACAAATTCCTTTACCACCACAAGGTGATGTTACATATATTTTGTTTTCCGTCAAAGCCTGCAATACAGATAATCCTTCTCTCATGGAAATCACCTGCTGCCCATCCTTACTAATCACAGTCAGCTTCATTCTAATCCCCCATCATTTTTAATGCTTGCAGCATCCGCTACAACCTGAGCAATCCTTACCTCCACCTAACATTGGGTCTCCGTATTTGTAATTGGAAACTGTACTTAAGGAACAGATTGCTTGAGAAGAGATACCAGCTCCACTTCCTGTAAATCCTAGTCCTTCTTCCGTTGTTGCCTTAACATTTACTCTATTTTCTTCAATACGCAACGTTTTCGCAATATTCTTAACCATATCAGGTATAAATGGTGCCATCTTAGGTTTTTGTGCAATAATAGTTGCGTCAATGTTCTCTATAACAAATAATTTTTCTTCTAATTTCTCACGTACTGCTTCTAAAAGTTTTAAGCTGGAAGCTCCTTTGTATGCCTCGTCTGTATCTGGAAAATGTTTTCCAATATCACCTAAAGCAGCCGCCCCAAGAAGCGCATCCATAATAGCATGAAGCAATACATCTGCATCAGAATGCCCCAACAAACCTTTCTCATATGGAATCTTTACTCCACCAAGTATTAAATCCCTGTCTTCAACTAATTTATGAACATCATATCCCATTCCAACGCGCATAATAAATTCCTTTCTTTTAACCAAACAATCAATATTTTTGTATTATACCTTATTATGAACCAGTAGGCAAATAAATAACAGCTTGAAATGAAGTATGCCAAGCATCATATAAGAACAAAGTGTCTTCGACACATCAACTCCCACGCCCTCAATCTTGAGGAAGAAGGCACTTTGCCGCACCGAACGGGTGTCGCTGTTTTTTAGCGACTAACTTCCTTACCCGTTCGTGTGCATCCAGCCCCTGTTTTTTAGGGGCTCTTTTGCCTTATAGGGAAGGACTCGCAGAGAACTTTCCTATAAGGCAAAAAAAGATGCTGTATCTCTACAACATCTTATCAGAAGTAGCGGAAAAGGGATTTGAACCCATGACACCACGGGTATGAACCGTGTGCTCTAGCCAACTGAGCTATTCCGCCATATTATATTATCACTCGACTTTTTTAAAGAATGGGACCTACAGGGCTCGAACCTGTGACCCTCTGCTTGTAAGGCAGATGCTCTCCCAGCTGAGCTAAGATCCCATCATATCGAGTATCACTCTGTAACTTTGACTCGCTTTTGTTGTTGGCGTGTCGCTGTTACGAGTGATATTATATTTCATAAAAAAACAAAAGTCAAGCAAAAATTTTAATTTTTTTATTTTTTTCTTAAAAAAATTAAAATCTAAAACTTCATGAAATCTACCAAGTCCTGCAAAATAATTTTTATGCCTCTTATTAGATTGTCAAATAGACCCGAACGGTAGAAATTCACTAGTACCATACCGATAGGAATCCCTATAATCAATCCGAACAGACCGCCTAACCGATACCCTATATACATGAAAAACAGAGTAGATAATGGCGAAATACCAATACTGTCTCCTACCATCTTTGGCTGCAATACCTGTTTAATTATCTGACAAAGAAGATAAATAATGATTAGAAAAACTGCCTCTCCATACTTGCCAACAACAAATGAATATACTGCCCAAGGTCCCAAAACCGCACCAGTTCCAAAAAACGGAAGTAAATCAATAAACGCTACTACTAATGCAAGCAAAAAGGAATAGTTTACTTTTAAAATCAGAAAACCAACCCACAATATTGCAAAAACGATCAACATAAGCTTAAACTGTGCACGAAAATATCCGCCGATGGCTTTTTTAAAGTTATTGATTACCATATCCCACTTATCAACTATATAATTTGGCGTCGCTTTTCTCCAGGCAGCTACTATTTTATCACGGTCTGCAATAAAGAAATAAGCAGAAATCAAGATTATAATAGCTGAAAAAACCCCATCTGCAATATTCTTTGCTACATTTCCTGCATCACTAAACGTCGGTAATTCATAATTTGCCATAAAATTAGATATGCCATCACTAATACTCTTTATAATAGCATCAACATTACCATTAATCGGAAGAACCGAAAAAATCCCACTTAGTCTATCAGCAAGCAAATCAAATTTCAGACTAAGGGCAGTATAGATATTCGGTAAATCCCGCAAGAAAAGAATTAACTCGCGAACCAAAAAAGATCCTATTCCATACAAAATAGCCGTAACCCCTGCAAGTACGCCTATAATAATAATTGCGGAACTATGCTTTCTTACAATCTTAATTCTCTTTTCCATAAATCGCACAAGCGGGTTCGCAATCATTGCAATGATCCATCCAACTACAAAAGGAAAGAAAAAACTGATTACCTTTGGTAATATAAAAATACATATTAACACTACGACAACGGCGGATAGTAACATCGCACCAATTCGCAGATATAGTCCCTTTTTACTCATAATCTCACATCCCTATTTTACAAGTGGTTTTACAAGCAGTGTTAAGAAAAACACTACTGAAGCAACCAAAACAATTGTTGGACCTGTTGCTGTATTATTATAATACGAGAGCACTAGTCCTAGAATACCAGAGAATATAGAAATGATAATGGAATACAAATGATATTCTCGCATATTATTGGATACATTTCGACTGCTGGCTGCAGGCAGGATAAGTAACGCATTGATGATTAAAATACCTACCCAGCGAATTGAAAACATGATAATAATCGCAATTAAAACAGCAAAAATATCTTCAATGTATTCTACTTTCACTCCCTTGCTTTTTGCCAGAGAAGCATTAATACTTATTGCATGGAGCTGATTAAATGCAATCAGCCAAAATATTACTGCCAATAAAAATACAATTTCCAACAGTCGTATTTCTTTTGGTGTTATACTTAAAATATCTCCTACTAACAGATTGGAGTACTTTGAAAAATTGCCACCTGACGATAAAATCACAAGACCTAATGCAGTTCCCAATGATGAAAATACAGAAATAATTGTATCTGTTGATACTGTATTTTTACGCTTAATTCGATTTAGCCCTAATGCAAATATAATCGCAAATATTAGCATAGAGAGATTCTTATTAGCGAAGCCGAATACAATTCCTATCCCTATTCCTGTATATGCAGAATGCCCCAATGCTTCTGAAAAAAATGCCATCTTCTGGTTTACAATCATTGTCCCTAGAATAGCAAATAATGGCGTAATAATCAACACCGCTATTAAGGCATTTTTCATAAAATCATAGTTTATCCATTGAAAAGGAACTATTTTTTCTAAAACATCATATATTATACTCATTTCTTGTGTTCCTCCAAATACTGCACCTTACCAAATGTCTCTTTAAATGCTTCACTACGAAATACTTCTTTGGGTGTTCCCTCTTTCACAATGGTCTGATTCAACAGTACAACACGATCTGAATATCTCGCCACATATTCCAAGTCATGTGAAATCAATATAATAGCCAGGTCATATTCTCGTTTTAAGAAATCAATATTGTGATAGAACAATTCCATTCCATTATGATCCATTCCCGAAACAGGCTCGTCTAAAATCAGTAAATTCGGAGCCTTATAAGTAGCAAGAGAAAGCAGTACACGCTGCAATTCTCCTCCAGACAAATCACAAACAGCTTTATCCATTAAGTCCTCTGCCTTAAATTTACTTAATTGTGCTCGAATTTTTTCCTCCACACGTTTACTTTTCCATAAAAACACTGGTATCTTTGAAATATAGCTGGCGAATAAGTCATATACACTAGTTGGTGTATTCTTCGGAATACTTAAATGCTGTGGTACATATCCAATTCGTAGATCTGACATTGTGTTTTTCTTGATATCTCTAAATTCAATGTCTCCCTCATGACGTATTTCATTTAACAGTGCCTTCATAAGTGTTGTCTTACCAGCCCCATTTTTCCCTATAATAGTAGTCAGTTGTCCACAATGTATATGAAGATTCACATCTTTGATAATGGTTTCATTCCCTATTTTTACTGTAAAGTTTTTCACTTTAATGCAGTGTAATCCACATGCCTTTGTCTCACCAGAATGCCTGATTTTTTTCTGTTGTCCGACTTCCATTTTTTACACCAAGCCTTTCTGTATACGTATTATTCAGCAAACACGCTCTTTAATACATCAATATTTTTCTGCATTCCGTTCAAATATGCATCCAAATCATCTTCGTCAGCTGTAAGAGAAGTCAGTACATAAACCTTTGCATCTGTTTCTGCCGAAATGTTTGTCGCAATGGAATCTTTGTATTGTGTCTCAGTAAACAAAACTTTTACATCATGTTTCTGAATTTCGTCAATAACCTCTGCAATTTCACCTGCACTTAAGCCAGACTCATCGTCCAAATCCATACAATAAACAACATCATATCCAAGATAGTTTGCTAAGTAAGAAAAAGCCTCATGGAATGTAATAATCGATGTATGCTTCTTATCTTTTAGCATATCTATTTGTTCCTTGATAATTTTCACCTTTTCTAGATAAGCTTTTTGATTTGTTTCATACGCCTTTGTATGATCTGCATCTGCTTTTTTAAGTCCAGCAGTAATATTTTCTATCTGCGTCATGTACCGAACAGGATCCATCCAGACATGTGCATTTGTCTCATGTTCGTGGTCATGCTTCTCATCTTCATGCTCGTCAAAAGCTTCATCAAGCTCATGGTCATCCACTTCTTCATGGTCATGATGATGACCTTCTGCTGGTTCTAAAAGGGCAATTCCAGCACTCGCATTAATTACTGTCAAATCTGGATATTTGGCTACGACATCTTCAATAAAACCTTCCATGCCCCCGCCATTCATTACAAATACATCCGCACCTTCCAGTTTTCTCATATCATTTGTGGTCAACTGATAATCATGCAAACAGCCAGAATGATTCTCTGTTAAATTAATTACCTTTACTCCATCGATGCCATCCGTAACATTCTTCGTTGCAATGTAGGTGGGATAAAAACTTGTAACAATTGTAAATGTATCATCCTCCAATGCTACCTGCGGATTTAACACTTTCGTAATCCCTACACTAGCCAATAAAACTACAGCTAAAATACAGATTACCATAATAAACTTTTTCATGTATTAACTTACTCTCTTCCTAAAAAATATGCGACGCAAAAACCTGCACCAAATGTAATTGCACTTATTATAATACTTGACACGTTCACTGAACTTATACTTGTCTGCATAATAATTACAAATGGAGAAGCTATTATTAAACCAAGAATTGCACTATACGTAAGTGATTCATAATGCTTCAGTAACAGTTCAATTAACTTCGCAACATAATAAATACCTATAAGGACCCCGATTCCAAATGGAAACAGAATCAAACACTGGTTAAAGAAAGCACCAAAATTTCCACTTACTAATGATTTAACCGTAAGAGTCACCGCTTCAATAACTGGAGTATAAAAACCTAATAACATTAAAATCATAGATCCGCTCACACCTGGAATTACCATCGTTGCAGCTGCAATAATACCTACAAAGAATAAACGAATCACCATCGGTGCAGATAAAACCAATGTAACATCAGTTGCGCTCTTGCCATTTAACCATTGTAGTAAGAATATTAATGCAAAAAATAACACAAATACAATTCCATTACCAGCATTCAGCTTGCTGCCTTTCATTTTTCCAATCATCATTGGAAGTCCACCTAAAATCAACCCTATAAATGCCAAAGCAGTTGGCATCGGATGATTCGCAAACAAATATTCAATCGCAAATGATAACCCTACAATACCCAAGGCCATGCCTATCGCATATGGAAACAGTGTCAACAGACTCTTCTTCCACTGCTTAAAAATATTAGTTACACAAGAGATAATTTTATCATATATCCCCATGGAAACCATCATAGTTCCACCGCTAACTCCTGGGATCGCATTGGCTACTCCAATTAGTACCCCTCTTAAAATATCTTTAATAACATTCATATTTTTCAACCTTTCTTTTATTTGGCTACAGAATCGCCTCGTTCTGTAACCACTTCATATCCAACAGAAGCAATTCTTTTTCTTAGACAATCTGCACACTCTGCTGCTTCTTCTCCTGTGCAGATTTTATGATTATATAATTCATACTTTTTCCGCACCTTTACTGGAGAAAGATTCGGCATTACCACATTGGCTCCAGCCTCTATCCCCAGCTCTCTTCCCCTTGGGTGCACCGTCCCAAGAGCAGTCGTTGCTGGAAGATTGGCTTTTGGAAGAATAATTCTAAGAATAGAGAGCAGCAAGAGTGTTTTTTCAAGGGAACCAGGTTGGGCGTTAGCAAACCTAGTATCATGATGAGGAATAAACGGTCCTATTCCTACCATATGTGGTTTAAGTTCTCGCAAAAAAACCAGATCTTCAGCAAGACATTCATCTGTCTGACCTGGTGAACCTACCATAAATCCAGCCCCTGTTTCATATCCAAGTTCTTTTAGAGTATACAAGCAGTTCTTTCGATTTGCAAGGCTCATTGTCTTTGGATGGAGCATTCTATAATGTTCTTCATTGGCAGTCTCATGACGTAATAGATACCGATCTGCCCCTGCTTGCTTATATCTTAGATAAGAAGTCTTGCTTTTTTCACCAATCGACAGGGTAACTGCACTTTCTGGATACTGCTTTTTGATTTTCTTTACAATATCCACTATCTTATCGTCTGCAAAAAACGGGTCCTCTCCCCCTTGCAAGACAAAGGTACGAAATCCTAGTTTCCACCCTGCATCACAGCACTCAAGTATTTCTTCCATAGTGAGTCTGTACCTTTCTGCATCACCATTAGAAGCTTGAATTCCACAATAATAGCAATTGTTTTTACAGTAATTTGTAAACTCAATTAAACCTCTTACAAAGACCTTGTTACCATAATACTGTTTCCTTAATTCTACAGCCTTCTCCTGCAATCTAAGCCTTTGTTCTTCTGTACAGTTCCCAAGCAAGGCGACATATTCATCCTTACTTAAAAATCCCTGTTTTATTAATTTTTCAACCAACATAACATGCCCTTCTCAATGAATTAACTGACGACCTTTAAGCTGGAAGTATTTCTTTCAGTGCCTCTAGAAGCTGCTTCATTTGCTCATCAGTTCCAATTGTAATTCGAAGATAATTGTCAATTCTGTCTTTATCGAAATGTCTTACATAGATTTTTCTTTGCTGCAGTTTCTCAAAGATTTCTTTCGCTGACACCGTCTTATGTGTGACAAAGAGGAAGTTTGTACTGGAATCGAAACAAGTGAATCCCAAACCTTCTAACTCTCCTTTTGCCCACTCACGAGTCTTTATAATCTTATCAATTGTTTCATAAAAATAATCTGTGTCTCTTACTGATTCTGCTCCTAACTTAATGGTAAGCATATTCATTGTGTAAGAGTTATAAGAGAATTTTACATTATTCAATGCATGAATCAGTTCTTCACTTGCGATTGCATATCCAATACGAAGTCCTGCTAGTGAACGTGATTTTGAAAATGTCTGAACAACAACTAGATTGTCATACTCATTAAGCAGCGAAATTGCACTTTCACCACCAAAGTCTACATATGCCTCATCCACAATTACAATAACATCACGGTTGTGATTAAGAATATCACGTATAACGTCTAAACCAGCTGCAATCGATGTAGGTGCGTTAGGATTGGCGATTACTACACCGCCATTCTCTTTATAATAATCTTCCTTCACGATGTGGAATTGTTCATCCAATTTTGGGCATTCGTATGGAATACGGTATAAATCTGCCCAAACATCATAAAAGGAATATGTAATGTCTGGAAACAGAATTGGTTTCTGCGAATTGAAATAAGTTAAAAAACACATCCCCAAAACATCATCAGACCCAACCCCCACAAACACCTGCGAGGATTTTACATGTTTAAAATGTGCAATTTCATCTATCAGTTCATCTGCATTAAGTGCAGGATAAAGTCGTAAGTTGCTCATTTCAAATTCTTCCATTGCTTTTACAACACCTGGCGCTGGAGGGTATGGATTCTCATTTGCATTCAGTTTTGTAACACTATAATCTTTTGGCTGATAGCCAGCCACATATGGGTGTTCAATCGTTCTAATATTTTTTTCCCATGCCTTCATATTACCACAACCTTTCGTCAGCTTTATTATAAATTACCAAATACTGAAATACAAGTTATATTTGTCATATCGAACGCAAGGAAACTCCAAATAATATCAAAATACTCCATAAACATCTCTTTGCTTATGGAGTATCCAAGTCTTTTTTAAACATTATAATCTTCATGACGATATTTCGTCATCAACTCACGAAAAATTTGACCATTTGATGGCGGAGTATAAGTGATTGCATTGGCGCCGGCTTCAATTGTTTCTAAAATACTTTCGTCCGTTGGACCACCTGTTGCAATGATTGGAACGTGTGGAAAATCTTTTCGAATGCTTCGAACTACATCCGCGGTTCTGCTTGCACAAGATACATTTAATATGCCGGCTCCGTTCTCTATACGTTTTCCTATATCCGTCCTATCAGAAGCAACCGTTACCACAATCGGTATCTCTATCTTCTCATTTAAATATCGAAGAGTTTCATTGGGTGTTGGAGCATTCACCACAACCCCCATTGCTCCTTGAAACTCTGCATCTTCTGCTAGATTAACCACGCGTTTTCCTGTAGTCGTTCCGCCACCCACACCGCAAAATACCGGGACATCCGAACAATTTATAATAGAATGTGTAATGATTGGCTGCGGAGTAAATGGGTATACTGCAATTACCGCATTGGCATTACAATTTCTGATAATTGCTACATCTGTTGTGAATATTAATGACTTTACTAATTTTCCAAATATTCTGATACCGCTTACCTGGTCAATCACCTTTGGCACACGGATCATATGTCTTCTTAAATTTCCATCAATCTCTGGTATTTCTTTCATATTAACCCATCCTTATCTATTTGGAGTTCTTCTATCATAATATGATTATCCCACTTTTTCAACGTAATTTTCAATTGTTTTTCCGTCTTCTTTTCTAAGATCTAAGTCTTTCAAATATGGAGAAAATATCAATTTCCCCATATCCCCACTCACGGTTGGGATAAACAATGTCTCTTTCTTTCGCACCAATGACTAGATATTGCCTTATTGCATTGGAATTAGCATCTATATCATTTTCTTGAATAACCGCCCATTCCATCAAAAGTGTCGCAATACCTGCCGCCACTGCTGCTGACACACTAGATCCCGTTAACCTGCCAAACCGGTTATTCAAAAGTGGTCCAAATATTTCAACTCCTGGTGCTGCCACTGCTGGCTGCACTCTGCCACTACGAGTAAATCCTCTTCCCGAATGGATATAGATACTATCTGTCTGACTGTTATAAACCGATACGGTTGCAATCGTTAAGGCATTTCCAGGATCTGTTATGGTTACATCTGGTTCAGAACGATTAAAATACGTTGTGTTTCCTATAAAATTGTCAAGAGGAAGCCACATACTAAAACTGCTCGGCATAGGACCACGGTTATATGCCCTAATCTTCCAGATTCCTCTTGCCGGTGCAGCAAACCGCATAAACACAAGCATATCTCCAGACCCTTCCTCAACAAGGAAATATACAATGGTTACAACTGTTTTCTCCAACACAAAACGCACCGTTTCCTTTTTCCCCAGTCTTGGCTGAATTTCATTAATTACCTCTCCACTAGGTGAAGTTAAGCCAATGGCAAATAGTGCTGGTGTAGATGCCCAAAGTTCAGTGGTAAATCCCGACACTCCATCTCCCACATTTACTTCAATTTCCTCATTCGCACCAGATAAAATGGTATTACTTTGATAGTGATGTCCTCTATTCCCCTCATTTCCTGTGCCACACACAAAACTTACTCCAGCTGTATATCCCACTGAATCAATATATCGACTTAACGGACTTGAACCATTGTGATCCCCCGCACTAGTACCAACACCAAAGCAGATAACAATTGGCCTGGTAAATTGTTTTGCCTTTTTTAACAAATAGGATACTGCTGCCAGAACATCATTTTCTGCAAAGCAATCAACTTCCTGGTCAACCAAAAAGAATTCTCTTAATTTATTCCTTGCCTGTCTAAGCTTTACTACAACAATGCCAGCGTCAGGTGCAATTCCCGAGAAATCATTTGCTTCATCAATGTTTCCCGCTGCAACACCAGCCATAAATGTCCCATGGCCATTTTCATCGATTGACGGAACAATATCCAATGGATTATTGCTTTGCAGTGCCTGATTAATCTGTTCTTCTGTATATTCAGAACCATACGGAAACTCTGAAGGTGTTGTTCCGGTCAAAATCGTTTGATCCCAAATCGATACGATTCTTGTGGTTCCGTCCTCATTTCTAAAAAGCGGATTACGATAGTCAATACCCGTATCTAAAAAGCCAATTAAGACGCCCTGTCCATAAAGGTCAATATAGGGCTGCCTACGAAGCCTCTGTACCCCTGTTTCTTCTATGACGGACGTGTCTAATAGCCCATACATTTTTGGAATGGAACGGTATGTATCAAATCGAGATATGACACTTGCATTTCCAATATAAATATAAACAATCGCCTGCCTTGGGCTCAGTATTACATAACAAACAGGATTATATTTATCAATTACCAGTTGAAAATCACCATAGTAGTCTATTAATAGCGGTATGTATTCTTCTGAATATATGGCATCTTTACATGTTTGAGGATCAAATTGTGGTGTATCCAATTTTTTCTCCCGCCAATCTATTTTTTTCTATTATATGCAAAGAACACAAAAGTAACACCATTTTGATGTCACCTAAAAAGAGGTATGCATATCTGTACACATACCTCTTAATTACTAGGACTCTAACAAATGAGCCTGATTACTTCTTATTTCTATTAATGGAGCGCCTTTTCCTTCAATATAATCACCAGTTATTGTAACACGGCCAATATTGTCGTCTTTTGGAATTTCGTACATAATATCAAGCATGAATTTTTCAATAATTGCACGCAATGCTCTGGCACCAGTGTTTTTCTTCATAGCTTCTCTTGCAATTGCTTCATAAGCAGAATCATCAAATAGTAATTCCACTTCATCTAACAGCAGTAATTTCTGATACTGTTTTAGAATGGCATTCTTAGGCTCTTTCAGAACCTTAACTAACATTTCCTCTGTTAAACCATCGAGAGTATATACAATTGGAAGCCTTCCTAAAAATTCAGGAATCATACCAAATTTACGTAAATCCTCTGTTGTCACCTGCGACAACACGTGTGGGTCCTGTTCTACCTCATCTTTTAAATGCGCACTAAATCCAATGGATGTCTGCTTATTAAGACGGTCTTTAATAATTTTATCCAGGTCTGGGAATGCTCCTCCACAAATAAATAAAATGTTTTTAGTATTAATTGTGGTTAATGGAACCATAGCATTTTTGCTTGTTGCACCAACTGGAACTTCTACTTCACTTCCCTCTAATAATTTAAGAAGTGCCTGTTGTACGGATTCTCCACTCACATCTCGTGCATTGGTATTTTTCTTTTTGGCAATCTTATCAATTTCATCAATGAAAACAATGCCTCGTTCAGCCTTTTCTACATCATTATCTGCAGCTTGTAACAATTTAGAAAGAACGCTTTCAACATCGTCTCCAATGTAACCTGCTTCTGTTAATGAAGTTGCATCTGTAATAGCTAATGGTACTTGAAGAATACGCGCCAGTGTTTTTACAAGATATGTCTTACCACTTCCTGTTGGTCCAATCATAAGCATATTGGATTTCTCAATTTCAATATCATCCATTACACCTTCTGAAACACGTTTGTAGTGGTTGTAAACAGCTACAGAGATAACTTTCTTAGCATATTCCTGTCCAATCACATACTCATCAAGACTGGCTTTTATAATATGAGGTGCTGGCAGTTTCTTTGGATCTAATACTTTTTCTGGAGCTTCCTTCTTCTCCTTTTTCTTTTTTAACTTTTGACTTTTTGGTATGTCATGAACTGGAGGTGTCTGGTTATTCATCATACTAGGATTCAATGTCATAATATCCATATACGGCATATTACCATGATTCATTGTATCAAAAGTCTTTTGCATGCAGTCAGAGCAAATACAGATATTGTTTGGAATGTGAATCATTTTGCCGGCTTTACTTTCAGGTCTGCGGCATATATAACAAATATCTTCATATTCATTTTTGTTATCGTTATCGTTTATATTGTCCTTTGTTTCATTACTCATACTTTATCTCCTTACCTAAAAAGCTTGCACTGAAAGAATAAATTGCCTCTATTATATCTTACAAATTCTTTCGGTACAAGCTGTTCTATGGTTTTTTATAAAATCTTTATTAAATTATTCTATGATTCTGCTCCCTAATTTCCAAAATAATCTTTAAAGTAATCATAAATTTTCTGTTTATCTTCATCTGAGTATCCATTGGAATTATCATTAGGTGCTGTTTTATCTTGGCTGTTGTCCTGTCCATTGGTTGTATTGCTAGAATACTTTAGTTTTCCAAAATCATCACTTGACATAAGTGTTAACTTAAGTTCAAGTTCTTCATAGGTACCATCTTTATAACGTTCAACTGTTAGTGTTACCTGTGTTCCTGCTCGGTAGCTGTTGGCTCTTTCTTGTAACGCTTGAATGGTTGCAACTCCTACACCATTTAGCTTCGTAACAACATCACCTGCCTGAACACCTGCTTTGTAAGATGCACCACCTTCTGGCACCTCTCTTACATATACACCTAAAGGAATGTGATAAGTCTCACTTTCTTGTTCCGAAACAGAAACTCCACTAAGACCAAGATATCCTTCTTTTCCTTTTGGCACTTCTTCCCCATTCATTAGTTCTTTTAGAATAGTCTGTGCATTGGTAATTGGAATTGCAAAACACATGCCTTCTACTTTATCTTCAACCAGTTTAGCAGAATTGATGCCAATCACTTCTCCATTCATATTTAACAATGCGCCACCACTATTTCCACCATTAATGGCTGCATCGGTCTGAATTAGTTTTCTCTTCACATTGCTGATACTTACTTCACGGTCTAGGGCACTTACAACTCCTACTGTGGAAGATTGTCCAAGTCCTAACGCATTACCAATTGCAACAACAGAATCACCAACTTTAACATCTTTTGAATTCCCAAGTTTTGCAATTTTAATTGCCTTTTTTGTACTATCCTCTACTGCTTTCTTTTTCACTGTAACAACGGCTAAATCTCCTGTGGAGTCGGCTCCTTTTACGGAAGCTTTCACATCTTTGTCATCACAGAATGTAACCGTAATGGATTTTGCTCCTGCAATTACATGATTGTTTGTTGAAATGTAATAGTAAGTTTCATCTTCTCCAATAATAATTCCAGATCCTGCGCCTTGTTGTATCTGATTGTATGTCTGCCCGAAAAAGTTTGTTACCTGTGACTCTACTTCACAAGTAATAGAAACAATACTTGGCATATTTTCTTCGATTACTTTCGTTACATCATTATCAAGACTCACATCGGTTAATACTGCTGTATTTTCCAATGGTTTATCATTTACATAGGTATCTTTTGCAAGCTGCTTTTCAAACTCACTGTTACTGCCGCCTTTTAGTTCAGAAGCCATATTGGTCATCTTAGATAACGCTCCCCCAAGCATTCCAACTAACAGTGCCGCTGCTAATCCAATTATCAGCTTAGCTTCAAATGAGAATTTATGTTTAGGCTTTTTATTTCGTTGATTGTTGTCTTGATTATAATTTGGATTGTAGTTCGTATTATTTTCGTTCATAAATAAAAACTCCTTCCCTAACACTCTTCATTTTATTACAGTATACTATAACAGCAATTTGTGTTTTGTTTGTGAAAATTGCGATTCAAACGCCTTGTACGCTTGCTTTTTTTTGTGAAATAATTTATTGTAGATTATATTTAAGTATTGTATTATAATAGTTAGACTGTGTCAAAGCATACAAAAGATATTAGATAGACTATAACGAAAGGCAATGGTGAATACATGATCAAAGATAACCAGAAACTCTTTAACCGGTTTCATATCCTGTTAGATGCTATTATTATGGTAATCGCATTCAGGTTAACATATTATTTGCGTTTTGAAAGTTTCTTAATCTATATATTTGAATGGCTGTATCCTTTTCACTACCCAGCTCCATTTTTCATGTTTGCAAGGATGCTAATTTTTATTATTCCTGCATACCTGATTCTTTATTACGAATGCCACGTATATGATTCAAAGCGCTCTAAGAGTATTCGTTATGAAATATGGGATTTGTTTAGGGCCAATGTTTTTGGGATCGCTTACTTTACATTTATGCTTGTAATGTTAAAAAAATCTCTTGAATTCATGCGTATATTCTTATTTATATTCTTCGTAGTGAACTTGATACTTGCCTATATCAGCAAGATTATTTTGAGAAAGACGCTATCATTTTACAGAAAAAAAGGATTTAACCAGAAGCATGTACTCGTAATCGGTTACAGCCGTACTGCGGAACGATACATCAATCGTATTCTATTGAATCCAGAATGGGGCTATCATGTACATGGAATCTTAGATGATACTATGAAACCAGGTACTCATTACAAAAACATAAAGGTAATTGACTCGATTGACAGACTCGAATCTATTCTGCAAAAAAACAGTCTAGACGAAATTGCCATTACCCTTAGCATTAGTGAATATGCGAAACTTGAAAAAATTGTTGCGTTGTGTGAAAAATCTGGTGTTCACACGAAGTTTATACCAGACTATAACAACATCATTCCAACAAAACCTCGAATTGAAGATATGAATGGTCTTCCTGTTATTAATATACGTAATGTTCCTTTAAGCAACTGGATTAACAAAGTAATTAAGAGAGCATGCGATATCGTTGGTTCTCTTTTATGTATAATTATCTTTGCAATACCAATGATTATAACCGCAATTATAATAAAATCCACATCAAAAGGTCCATTAATCTTCAAACAAACGCGTATTGGCCTTCACAACCGAGAATTCAGCATGTACAAATTCCGCTCTATGGAAGTACTCCTGACAAAGAAAAGAACGCATGGACTACTATGAACGATCCACGTGTTACCCCTATTGGAAAATTCATTCGTAAGACAAGTATTGATGAACTTCCACAGCTTTTCAACGTTTTAAAAGGTGACATGAGTCTTGTAGGACCAAGACCAGAACGTCCTTTCTTTGTTGAAAAATTTAAAGAAGAGATTCCAAGATATATGATCAAACATCAGGTTCGTCCAGGCATGACAGGATGGGCACAAGTAAGCGGTTACAGAGGCGATACTTCTATCATAAAAAGAATTGAACACGACTTGTATTATATTGAAAACTGGACTCTTGGATTCGATATTAAAATATTATTTTTAACTATATTTAAGGGATTTATTAATAAAAATGCTTACTAACAAATACGCTGCCTTTCGGTGGCGTTTGTTGTAAATTAATATGTATCAAGTAGTTACAAAGAAAAGAGGATTGGATTATGGGTAAGGATTTATATGAAGGCACACCAAGAAAACGAAAACTTTCCAAAAAAGGAAGACGAAAAAGAAGACTGCGACGTCTGCTTAGATTAGAGCTGGTTCTTATTATTCTATTAATTCCAGTAGTATTTGCAGTAATGAGTTTATCTAAAATCCAAGTTTACGAAGCCGATTTAAGCCATGTTGCACAAAACAGCATAAACGATCCTAACATAAATGATTATACAAACATTGTTGTATATGGCGTGGATTCTCGTGCAAACGAGCTGGATAAAAATACTCGAAGTGATTCCATCATGATTGTAAGTATCAATAAAAAAACAAAAGATATTAAATTATCTTCTATTTACCGTGATACATTTGTTAGTATTGAAGATCACGGATATACCAAGATAAATCATGCTTATGCTTATGGTGGCCCAGAATTATCTATTAGTACAATTAATAAAAATTTTGATATGAACATAACAGATTTTGTTACAGTTAACTTTTCTTCATTAACCAATGTGATTGACTTGCTTGGTGGTATTGAACTTGATATTACGAAAGAAGAATTGGAATACGTAAATGCTTATACAAGAGATGTTGCAAGAATTAACGGAATGGATTTCACTTATATTAAATCTCCTGGCCGTCAGAAAGTAACTGGTGTACAGGCGACTGGATACTGTCGTGTACGTTACACAAAGGGAGGAGATTTCACTCGTGCCGAACGACAGAGAACTGTACTAAAGGCAATCTTTGAGAAGGCTAAGAAATCAAATCCTGTTACCTTATATAAAGTAGCCAATGAAATACTGCCGCAAATTTATACCAGCTTATCTACTGGTGAAATTATAAAACTGGGTGCTGCTCTTCCATTCTACAAAATGGCTGACAGCCAAGGCTTTCCTTTTGAGAAAACGACGCCTACCATTAATAGACAATCTGTTGTAGTTGCACAGACTTTGGCTAGCAATGTTTCAAAATTACATGAATATCTGTTTGGCACTAGCAATTACGAAGTGAGTGGAACTGTGAAAGAGATTAGTGATAAAATTGCATCTTACTAAACGTTATCATGTATCAGAATCTTTATAAAAACAGAAATTAGAGCCCTAAATTGTATTAAGCTACAATTTTAGGGCTCAAATTGATTCCAGAAATCATCCAACCTTTCTCTCAGGGATGATAGGTTTACAATTTCATAAGGATACCATTCTTTTGGAAATAGCGCAGTATATTGATTCTGCATAAAACGCTCGTCCAGAAGAAGGATTGCACCAATATCATCTGTAGTTCGTATGACACGACCAGCCGACTGAAGCACCTTATTCATACCATTGTACAGGTAGGCGTATTCAAATCCTTTTCCTTCTCGTTCTTCATAATATGTCCGGAAAAATTCACGGTCATCACAAACCATAGGAAGTCCCGTTCCTACAATCACAGTCCCTATGAGTCGATCTTTCTTTAGGTCTATTCCTTCACTAAATATGCCTCCCATGACACAAAAACCAATCCGGACTTTCGCTGGATTTTCTTCAAAACTCTTTAAAAAATCTTCTCGTTCCCCTTCTGTCATATGATTGTTTTGTATGATAAATTCACTTTCCTTAAATTTTTCTTGCCATTCCAAGCCTTCTATAAGGTCATAAATTGTCTTCATATACTGATAGGATGGGAAAAACACAAGATAGTTTCCCACCTTTCTCATCACAAACTCATAAATGTAGTGAACTACTTTTTCATACTCCACGTAATTTCGACGAGCATATTTGGTACTCACATCTCGCGCAACGAAGATTCTTCTGTTCCTTACGTCAAATGGACTAGGTGCGTAAATGGCATAATCATCTTCTGTTCCTGCTAACTGTTCTTTGTAATACTGAATAGGCAAGAATGTAGCAGAAAAGAATACCGCACTTCTTCCCTTATCCAGACATACCTTCAAGTTATCCGATGGGTCCATACACTGGAGCTTTACAAAAAAACGTCCTTCTTCATCTTCATTCAGATAAATTTTATATTTCTCATTCATAATTTCATACATATTCATAAAATGAAAGATATCAAAATATAAATCCATTACTTTGTCCCGTTCTGGGAAATCTGTATATTCATTTAAGAAAATATCAAACTCTGTTGTCGCATTCATGACAGTAATCATAAACTGATCCACTAGCGAATTGGGATTATATTCTATTCCACTATCCTTTGCCTCTTCCCATTCTTTCCTCAAAAGTAAAAGCTTACGATTGCAGGCAGCTAACTTCTTATCTAACTTTTTACTACGAACCTTCACCAGTTTCTTTACCGCTAAAAAATCATCCTTCACCAAAATTGCGCTATACATTTCTCTGGCACGTTCCACTAGATTGTGAGCTTCATCCACTAAGAAACAATAATCATGCTTCTTTTCACTTTGAAAGAAACGCCTTAAGGCTACCTTTGGATCAAATGCATAATTATAATCACCTATTACCGCATCAGCCCACAAGGTCACATCCAAAGCCATCTCCGTCGGACATACCTTATAACGCAAAGCATATTCTTCGATTAATTCTCTGGTTATTTCATCTTCTGAAACCAGCATATCGTAAATGGCATCATTTACCCTGTCGTAATGTCCTTTCGCACGCTCACAGGATACGGGATTGCAATCAGGTTTCTCTAATACACAGATTTTCTCTTTCGCTGTCAAAGTAACTACTTTTAACTGCATTCCTTTGTCCCTTAGTATATGAAATGCTTCTTCCGCTACCGTTCTGGTAATTGTCTTGGCTGTCAAATAGAATATTTTCTCTACCAGTCCTTCTCCCATGGCTTTAACAGCTGGAAAGACCGTAGATATGGTTTTTCCTACTCCTGTAGGTGCTTCAATATACAGTTTCTTTTTTCTAAGAATTGTTTTATAAACACCTGTCACTAAGTCTTTCTGCCCTTCCCTATATTCAAATGGAAAATCTACAGCCTTAATCGTTGCATTTCGTTCATCTTCCCATCTAAGCTGCCAAACTGCCCATTTTGCATATTCCTCTACTAATTTCTCATACCATTCGGAGAGTGTTTCAAAGGAGAATACTTCTTGAAAACGTTTCACATCATCTTCTTCCAGGTTGCAATACGTCATCTGAATCTCAATTTCTTTTAGATTATTCTGCAAGGCATAAATATATCCATAGCATTTTGCCTGTGCCTGGTGCACTAAAAATGGTTCTTCCAGTTTCAGCACGTCCACATACATGCCTTTTATTTCATCAATGACTGTCTTGCCGTCTCTTGTAAAGATACCGTCAGCACGTCCTTCAACTACAAGGGAGAAGGCGATTCCGTCCCTTTCCATCGGTGTCTCCAAAGCAAGACTCACTTCAGGTCTGTAATCCCCACCCATTGCATTTTGTATTTTTCTGTGAATCTTGCTTCCTTTCTGCATCGCTTCTGTATCACGGACACCTTTACTTCCGACGTTGATATCACCTGAGCGCAGAATGAATTCCACAAGGTTTCGTACTGAGATTTTTACTAACCTTTTCCCCATATTGCCACCTTACTCTTCTATTACTTGAAGTATTTGATTCTGTACACAAAATTCAAGACTTAATACTTTGGGTACAGGATTTTTGTCGAACTTGATTGTAATTTTACCATCTTCCACTTTTAATATTTTCCCGGTTCCATAGGTATTATGACGTACTCTAGCATTTTCTTTCATGGCCACTTTATTCATTAAAAGTTCACCAACAAAACGAGAACACTGCAATTCTTTTTCATATCGTTCTTTCACATAGCAAATGGTTAAATTGTCCTTTGCCCTGGTCATCGCCACATAAAACATGCGACGTTCTTCTTCCATATCCGCTTCATTCACTGCTTTCCTGTGAGGGGTAATGTCCTCATTGGCATCTAAGATATACACATGTTCAAATTCAAGTCCTTTGCAGCCATGAAACGTCATAAAAGAAACACTTGGGGTCCCAGATTCCTCTTTTTTTCGAAGCTGATCTTTTAGATTAGTTTCATAATCTGCCATATAAGCAAACCACTCGTCATAGGTCTTAAAGTCCTTGGCTCCCTCCATTAGTTCATCTAAAACCTCATAGAACTCATCTGGTTTTACATTACGGAATGCAGCAAATTCCTTTATATAAGAATCGTAATCCATTCCTTTTCGGATATACTGAAGTGCCGCATACGGAGCCATAGAAGATAACATTTTTAGGTCATATTCTAATTTAAAGATACGCTCCACCATATAAGGCTTATCTTTATAGTAATCCCGAAGCTGTGCAAAATTCACCACAGGTTCCTTTAGACTATCTCTGGCAATATATCGTTTTGGACGGTTCATCACTTCCAAGAAGATGCTTCTGTCCATATTACCCTGGGCCATTTTGATATAGGCAATCATATTCTTCGCAATCCAATGTTCAAATATATTAGGCATAATATCTTTCATTCGGAACGGAATATTATACGCCATAAAAAGTCCTAGCAGCGAACGTGGCTGCTTATTGGTTCGAAAGAGAATTGCAATTTCATTTAAATCCACACCTTGCTTTGCAAGTTCTACGATTTCCTTAACAATCGCTAAATTCTCTTCCTTGCCAGTTGGATAACAGTTCACGCACACATCGTTTGCAGCCTTCCTGACTGCTTGAATATTTTTGGGGAATCGATGACTATTATTCTCCACTACACGAAGGGCTGCATCTACAATTTTCTTTTGCGAACGATAATTGTACTCTAACACAACCTGCTTTGTAGTCGGAAAATCTTTATCAAAATTTAGCATAATCTCTGGTTTTGCTCCACGGAAACGATATAAACTCTGATCATCATCTCCTACTAGAAATAGATTTTTCGTTTCACCAGCAAGAAGCTTGGTAATCTCATATTGCATTATATTACTATCCTGTGCCTCATCCACCATAATATACTGATAGCGTTTCTGCCACATAGCAAGAATATCTTTCCGCTGCTTGAACAGTTCCAGACAGTAAATCATCATGTCATCAAAATCAATTTTATTTAAACTTCTCAGTTTATTCTCATATTCTTTGTATACCGTTGTAAAGGATACTTCCGAACAGTTCAAAGAAAAATAATGCTCAATGTCAATTCCACTGCCTTTCACAAAACTGATTTCACTGATTAGATTTTCAATTAACTCCTTCTCATCCTCAACTTCAAAGTCCATTTTTGAAATAATCTCATGAATAATCTGATACTTCATATCTTCGCGTAAAATGTTATCTCCGCGAAATCCATATGCATATTTTAAGATATTAAAAAAGACTGCATGAAAGGTTCCAAAGGTAACCCCTTGTACGTCACACAATTTTGCAAAACGCCCCTTCATCTCTGTAGCTGCTGCCTTTGTAAAGGTAATAACAAGTATGGTTCTTGGATCGACTCCATGCTGTTCAATTAAATATTTTGTTCTCTGGGTAATTACAAATGTTTTCCCAGAACCTGGTCCTGCTAATACAAGCATTGGCCCTTTATTGTGTTCAATTGCTTCCTTCTGTGCCTTACTAAACTCCATGCCTATCCTTTCTATCCTTGCACATTACGTTAAACAGCACAGCAAATAGAACCCTATTCACTGTGCTGCATTATTTACTACTATTACTATACTATTTGGAAAGTAATTCAATTGCTGCTTTTACTCTTGCAATGGTTTCCTCTTTACCGATAATCTCCATGATTTCAGTTGCACCACCTGGTGTAGACTGTTTACCAGAAACTGCAGTACGAAGTGGCCACATTACATAACCGTTCTTATATCCATTTTCTTTTACAAACTCTACAAGACGTCCATATAAAGCATCGTTTGAATAATCTTCCTGCTCTTCCAATACAGGAAGTATTTCTTTTAATACAGCAAGAGAAGTTTCTTCATTGGTTTTCATCTTCTTGTGTGTATACATCGCTGTATCATACTCAGGAACTGCTTCAAAGAAGTCAATTAATTCTTTGACATCTGGGAAAATCTCAATTCTGGATTGTACCAGTGATGCAATTTTCTTTAAGTCATAATCCTTCGTAATTACTTCTTTGATATAAGGCTCTACGGCCTCATAGAATGCATCGAAATCCATTTTCTTAATGTATTCGCCATTCATCCATTTTAATTTCACTACGTCGAATACAGCAGGGGATTTGTTAATTCTATGATAATCAAATTCTTTTACTAACTCTTCTAATGAGAATATTTCTCTATCTTCTGCTGGACTCCATCCTAATAGCGCAACATAGTTTACAACCGCTTCTGTTAAGAAACCTTGTGCAATTAAATCTTCAAAGGAAGCATGTCCACTACGTTTACTTAACTTTTTGTGTTCTTCGTTTGTAATCGTAGGACAGTGTACATAAACAGGAACTTCCCAGCCAAATGCTTCGTATAAACGATTGTATTTTGGTGATGAAGACAAGTATTCATTACCACGTACAACATGTGTAATCTGCATCAAATGGTCATCTACTACGTTAGCAAAGTTATAAGTTGGATATCCATCAGACTTAATTAGAATCATATCATCTAATTCTGAATTATCTACTGTAATATCTCCATAAATAACATCCTTAAATGTTGTAGTACCTTCTGTTGGGTTATTCTGACGAATTACATAAGGCATACCAGCTTTTAAGTTTGCTTCTACTTCTTCTTTTGATAAATGAAGACAGTGTTTATCATACTTGGTAATTTCCTTTTCTTCACTACCTTCTACCTTGCTCTTTAAAGAATCAAGACGCTCTTTTGTACAGAAGCAATAGTAAGCTTCTCCCTTTTCTACTAATTCCTTAGCGTATTTTAAGTAAAGACCTTGTGCCTGTCTCTCACTTTGTACGTAAGGACCAAAGCCGCCATCTTTGTCTGGACCTTCATCGTGTATTAATCCAGTCCCTTCCATAGTACGATATATAATATCAAGCGCACCTTCAACAAAACGTTCCTGGTCAGTGTCTTCTATTCTTAAAAGGAAATCTCCACCTTCATGTTTTGCAATTAAATAAGCATATAATGCTGTTCTTAAGTTTCCAACATGCATTTTTCCTGTTGGACTTGGAGCAAATCTAGTTCTTATCTTCGACATATAATAACCTCACTTCTTTCAGTAAACATATTTAAAACATATATTTAAACAATCTGGTTTTTATTATATACTAAAAAATTTTTGAAATCAACCTTCGCTTTTTATCGCTTCAATCCCACGAATCCTAGTTTTTCCTTATTTAAAAATAATCAAATATCCTCATCTAGTTCAATCCCTTTTTTGATTTTCATTTTGGCTAATAGAAATCCCAACACTCCACCAGCTATAAGTACTCCTACTGAAACCCCTCCTATAAATGCAGGTTTTGCTAACAACGACCCTGTCGCTTGTGTTGTTTCTTCTGATTCTTTTGCATCTGAATTTTGCACTGTATCTTCTGTTAAAAACACCATCGGTACAAAATCTGTTCCAAATTTTATAATCATGATTTATCCTCCCACTATAATTCTTGTTACTCTTCTAGCAGCTCTCTTATACAATAACGACGAATTACAACTTTCCGAACAACAAAGACAGCCAAAAGAAATATTCCTGCTTCCAAGACAATAAAGATTGGGACACTAACGATACCTTTTTTTTCTTTGTCTACTGAACTATCTTGTTGATTTCTCTCCAGTTTTATCACATTCTCTGAAATATCTCCGGCAGACATTACCTTTCCGGTGAAGTGGTGTTTTATCTTCCCTACTCTTCCGTTACTGTCTTCGTAAGTAACAATCATTACTCCTGTTGCCTTTCCTTCTACAGTTGGTGTTATCTCCATTTCATGGCTTCCGCCTGAACCAGCCTCCACAGTACCTATAAATAGAGATTCCTTAGTAGGCGCAAAATCGCCTTTAATAGTAATTTCCACGTTATAGACCGATGATTTTCCATGATTGTTAAAATCGAATGAAACACTGTTTATTTCTCCATTTATTAATTCTCCATGGGCACCTGGCAATATATTGGTAAGTGCTGGTCTTGAGTCCTCTTCTACTTGAATGGTTAATGTCTCAGTAACTGTCAGTCCTGAAGAAAGCGAGTCCTTTGGTTTTTCCATTCCCTCATATTCATATTCAAACCCTATCTTTAATGGATACGCTTTGCTCGTACAATCTGCCTTTACCTTAATTGGAATATCTTTATGAACAGATTTCTTTGCTCCAATAGTGGGTATATAAAAACTGTTACTTCCTTTTGCTACCGAAAATGTTCCTGCATCATCAGAAGTAATCGTCACCTTAATATTATTCGCACTTAGTGAATTATGGGTGTTGGCAACATCGAATGCAAATGTAAATTCTCCGCCAGCTTTTACACTTCCATTTCCCGTTGAGTATTTATGAATAATCAGTTTTGGCACGCCAATAGATGCTTTATCTTGTTTCGCTTGAATATTTCTTATGTACGCCTTCGACGTATTAGTATAATCCGCACCATTACCATCCTTATAAGCAATTGTATACTCAATATTACTTAGTCCCTTTTCAATCTGACTTGATAAGCGGTAATGTAGTTTTATTACCTTGCTCTCGCCCGCATTTAAAGCTTTTACATAAACATTTGGGTTATCATCTAACGGCGTAAACGTCGCATTTGTAAGTCCTGACGGTGTAACCGTAATATTCTTTGCAGCTCTTTGCCCCACGTTTTCTAAACAAAATGAAAGTTCAAGCCTTTTTCCTGCTACTGGTGCTTTGACTGATTGTTTTACATTAGAAATAAGCAGCTTTGGTGTCTTTCCATTTGTTTTATTTTCCTCGGTACTTTTGCCTTGAACCTGAACATAAAAACTCTCCGTTTCTGTCTCATAGCTTGCTGCATCCTTTTTTGCTTTATAAGACACGCTAATTGTTAATTTTTTAGCACCAGTCACTGCATTTTGAGATCCCCTAATTGAAAATTTCAATTTTTTCTGGGAATTTGGCTCCATGGCAGAAATTTTCTGCGTTGTTCCATAATTCCCTGGAAGAATTCCTGTATCCTCAAATCCTTCACACGATACTTTTATGTCAGTAGCTTTTCCATCTCCCATATTGGCTAGCTTATAAACCACATTGGTACTTTCTCCACTCTTTAATTCACTTACACAATTAATATTAAAAACTGCAAGACTTCCCGTTCCACTCTCTTCTTTTTCTGCCTGGTAAGTCACTGGAATAGTATCAACAAGAGTATATGTTTGCATATCAGCACTTCCATTGCCAGCCAGAAATGTAATTGGAATATGATAAGTCTTGTTTTCAGTACTTTTGTTTGCCGTTAGGGTAAATTTAAGCAAACAGCTCTCTCTGCCAATACTATGTACTTCGCTATCTGTACGTTCTCTAAATAACTTTGGTCTACCTTTCACTGAAAAAGGAGTATCTTTTGTTCCAATGGTAATCTTGTCCACGTTTTTTGTACTATTGGCTTTCAGCTCTAACGCAACTTCCTTCGTCTCCCCTTGGCTTAATGTGATTTCAGGTATTTCATTGTCTACATAGACATACCATTTTCCACCTTCACTGTTACTATCTGCTAAACATGTAATAGCACTGTTGTTCCATATACTTGCTAAGCAAAGCACAACTATACTCCAGTAACATAACAGTTTCTCTCTTGTTTTCATAACTTTATTTATTCCCTTTCTTCCCTTATTCTTTTCTCCTTCTGCCATCACTACATGAATGCAGTATTATCATCTACTTAATGATACAGTATCTCCTTTCATTTGACCATCTTTTTTTTGCTTTTTCTTATTTTGACATATATGATTTGTCGATTGATTCATTATAATGGAGCGTAGCGGAATTTCCTATCAATTGAAAAACCTGACAAGAACATTTCTATCCCTGTCAGGTATGTACAATCCAATTTCTAACTTTATACTTCTAAAAACGCCTTGATACATTTAACAGCATGGTCAATGCCACCAAAATCTGTACGAATGGACAAATCATAATTATTTACATTGCCCCATTTTTCATTTGCATGGAAATTATAATAATTGGCACGTCTCTTATCCTGACGTAAAATAGTTTCTGCTGCTTTCTCTCTCGGAATATGATACTCCTCAACGGCCCGCCTGATTCTGTCATCAATATTTGCACAGATAAAAATATTAACTACGTCGTCTCGTTCCTTCAATACATAATCTGCACAACGTCCAACAATTACACACGGTCCTTCTTCTGCTACCTTGCGGATTACACTAGACTGTGCCAGGAAAACACGATCATCAATGGATAAACTTGCGTACCCAAAATCCTGATTGCTGTATGCCCCCATTCCCATTGCAATGGAATACAGGAAACTGTTGGTTGCTTTCTCTTCTGCCCTCTCAAACGCTTTGACTGCAAATCCGCTTTCCTTGGCAGCTAAATTAATAATTTCATTATCGTAAAAAGGAATATCAAATGCTTCGGCTAACTTCTGGCCTACAAAACGACCACCACTACCATACTGTCTACTAATTGTAATAACCTTATTCATAAAAATACCTCCTTTTCCCATATGTAACAGGTACATTTTTATATAAACTGCCCCCCTCAATGTTTTCCTTAAAGAGAGGCAGAATATATCTTGCTAATTTTTACCGAACTCGCTTAAAATCAGTCCTTCATTTCTTTCTTCCACAGTACGGATACTCCATGGATGTGTAAAGATTAATAATGGATTGCCCTTTAAGTCTTTAATCTTCTTCGTATCAGAAGTAACACTTAACGCTGATACATCAATTTCTTCATTTTCTATCCAGCGAATATGCTCATGTGGCATTGGCTCTAAACGAATATCAACTCGATACTCCGATTCCAAACGGTATTTTAGTACATCAAACTGAAGAACACCAACTACACCAACGATAATTTCTTCCATACCTGTATTATACTCCTGGAAGATCTGAATTGCACCTTCTTGTGCAATCTGTTCGATTCCTTTGATAAACTGTTTTCTCTTCATGGTATCCACCTGACGAACCTTAGCAAAATGCTCAGGTGCAAACGTAGGAATACCTGCGTACTGGAATGGTTTACTGGAAGTACATAAAGTATCACCAATGGAGAAAATACCTGGATCGAATACACCAATAATATCTCCTGCATATGCCTCTGTAACATGATGCCTTTCCTGAGCCATCATCTGTTGTGGCTGGCTTAAACGGATTTTCTTCTTACCTTGTACGTGGTACACTTCCATACCAGCCTCAAACTTACCAGAGCAGATACGCATAAATGCAATTCTATCACGATGTGCTTTGTTCATATTCGCTTGAATTTTAAATACAAATGCAGAAAAATCATCGCTAAATGGTGAAATTTCTCCTATATCTGATTGACGTGGAAGAGGAGTTGTTGTCATATCTAGGAAATGACGTAAGAAGGTTTCCACACCAAAGTTTGTTAAAGCAGAACCAAAGAACACTGGTGAAAGTTTACCTGCCTGAACTCTTTCTAAGTCAAACTCGTCACTTGCACCATCTAACAATTCAATTTCATCCATTAATATTTGATGATTTTCGGAGCCAATAATCTCGTCTAAGTTTGAATCTCCAAGATTTACTTCAACAGAATCAACTTCTTTTTGTCCATTGTTAGCTGCATAAAAACGGGTAATTGTCTCTTTCTGTCTGTCATATACACCCTTGAAGTTCTTACCAGAACCAATTGGCCAGTTAATCGGACAAGTACGGATTCCAAGAACAGTCTCAATTTCATCAATTAGCTCAAATGGATCATGTGCTTCACGGTCCATCTTGTTAATAAATGTAAAAATAGGGATGCCACGCATAACGCAGACTTTAAACAATTTAATAGTCTGTGCCTCGACACCCTTAGAACCGTCAATTACCATGACCGCAGAATCCGCTGCCATTAGTGTTCGGTAAGTATCTTCGGAGAAATCCTGATGTCCTGGTGTATCTAATATGTTAATGCAGTATCCGTCATAATTAAACTGAAGTACAGAGGATGTAACTGAAATACCTCTTTCCTTTTCAATCTCCATCCAGTCTGAAACCGCATGTTTGGAGTTTTTACGTCCTTTCACAGTACCTGCAAGATTAATTGCACCACCATAAAGCAAAAATTTCTCAGTTAATGTTGTTTTACCAGCATCCGGGTGAGATATGATGGCAAACGTTCTTCTTTTCTTTATTTCATTTGTTATGTCCGACACAGGGATAACCTCCTTAAATCTATCGCAAAAATTTCTTACATTATAATAAATAGGATATTTTTTTATATAATCTCAGAACATTCTATACTAAAAGCAACTTTTATGTCAAGGTTATCCTATTCTTATCTAATAATTCTATGCATAATTTAACAGAGACTCAATTCTTTTTAAAATGAATATCTGTTTTTCGTATTATTCACAGAGAACATTACTTAAGGTTGAAAAAGACGGAATAACGCAAGGTTTTACCCTTTTATTATTCCGCTTTTTTCTTAAATTCTAAACTTTCCGACGATTTGCTTTAAATCCTGTGCATACCGCTCATTCTCTCCCACCTTTTCACTCGTATCAGATACTAAACCAACTACATCTGACGTTTTTTCTGCGATATGGGTAACTCCACCAGCCGCTTCATTCATAGTACCTGCAATTTCAGATACTGCAGAAGCAATTTGCTTGGTAACACTACTTAGCTGATATATATCTACATTAATATTATCCATACTTGTTTGAATCTGTTTCGCATCCTCACTATACTGAATACTGGTCTCTCTAAAATTAGCATAATCTCGATTGACATTTTTCTCAAAGAAATGCAATGTTGTCTCTAAACATTCTGATATATTAGTAACCGCATCTGTAACATCTGCTACTATAGCTGATATGTTACTTACGGTACTTGCTGACTGATTCGCCAATGCACTGATTTCATTGGCAACTACACCAAACCCTTTGCCTAATTCACCAGCTCTTGCTGCCTCAATTGAAGCATTTAATGCAAGTAACGAAGTCTGGTCCGCAATATCCATAATGGTACTGCTTAAAATTTCGATTTTTTCTACTGCCTTTGACTTTTCGATAGCTTCCTCGGATTTTGCCCTTACTTCTTCATACATATCATTAGCCTTTTGAGAAGCTTTCAACGTATCCTCTTCAAGTTCTACCGCTCTTTCCTTTATCGTACTTGCAAGCTCCGCTCCCATACTAGTCTTTTCTTTGATTCGGTTGGTGTTTTCTTCTATATCTACTACATTTCCGTTAATCATATCTATATTAGCTGTGGTTTCCTGCATTCCTGCTGCCATCTCCTGAGATGTCGATGAATTTTCTTGGGAATGCTCATTCACAGATGTAATATTGTGAATCAGTTCTTCGGAACTCTCAACAAGCTGTTCCGATGTTTCATTAATCTTTTTCACAATATTTTTCAAGTTATCCTGCATCACACTATACTTAACAGCAATAATTCCAATCTCATCTTTTCGCTTACAGAGTTTCGTCAAATCATCATTCTCCTGCAAATCCAACTCTGCGGCTTTATCAAACACTTTAGCCAGTCTTTTAATTCCAGTAATAATATTTCCAGCAAATATATATGCAACAAAGAGCAAAATCAGACAAACAATAATCTCACTTCTTACTGCTGACACTTTTAAATATCTAATTGACTTAAGAATTTTATTCTGGTCAACAGAAACAACTAAAATATTGTTAGTTCGAGGGCTGACATAATATCCTGCATACTTTATCTCACCTTTAAAGTTATAGGAAGCAACATCACACTCTATTTTTTTCCCCTGCTGAATATTCTGTGCAACCTTCTTAATAACCTCATTCTCAACTGGTTCACCAATTTTTTCACTTGTAGGATGATACAGCATAACACCATTACCACTCACAAGATAAGCATAACTTCCTTCAATTCCATCGACTTGCACATCCTTAAGTATTGACTCGTATACTGATGTTTCAACCATAGTACCCATGCCACCAATCTTCTGGTCCACTAAGGCAGAATATGATTTTGCCAAATCCTCCATACTATACTTCACCGAATCAATAATTTGATTGCTAAATTTTGGAACTGTGACTATGTAACAGACGCTGGCCGAAATAAAAATACAGCCCATTACTAAAACAAGAAATCGGAAACGAATCGCATTAAAAAGCGAAATCTTCTTTCCAATGCTATTTTTTGACCCATCCATACTTTTTCCTCCCCTTAATTTTTGCATTTTTCCTTTGTATAATAACATAATACCATACAATGTGTAATTTTGTAAATAATACTTCCGAGTTATTAATATAAGTTATTTTTCTGTAAAAATTGTGTAAAAAGAATTTTCTCGAATTGTGTATAGATTAATAGAAAAAGTAAAATAGATAAACTTTACGAATATGAAAGTGCCAAATACCCTCTCAAATTTGGCACTCCATATCACGTAACATCTTTCTATTTATATTATAGATATTATCTTTTTCGCTAGTTATTCATTATAAGTATTTTTCTATTTCAGATTTCATCTTTTTAGGTGAAACTGTTGGAGCAAACTTCTTAATCACTTTTCCATCTCTGTCTAAGAAGTATTTCGTAAAGTTCCACTTAATTTCTCCCGCAAAATATTCTGGATCCTGACTCTTTAAATATTTAAATAGCGGGTGAGCCGTCTTCCCATTTACGTCTACCGCCTCAAATATTGGAAATGTTATTCCTAGACTGTTGTATACTTCTTTTATCTCCTCATTGCTTCTGTTTTCTTTTTTGCCAAACTGATTGCATGGGAACCCAAGAATTACAAGTCCTCTATCTTTGCACTCTTCGTATACCTGTTCTAATTCTGTTAATTGAGATGCGAAATCACAGTCACTGGCTGTATTCACAACAACAACAACATTCCCCTTATATTCCTCCATTTTAACCTCTTGTCCATTTATTCCCTTCGCTGTAAAATCGTAAAAATTCATGAATACCTTTCCTTTCTAACTCGTTGCCTGATGTGTTTAATGTGTAAATGAACTCAATAACTTAGCTACTTTCAATTTGGTTATGTAACAAAAAGTTGTATAAAGCAAATTCCATATGCTTGTCGATAACCATAACTTTTATAAATAGACAAAATTCTATCTTATAAATGAAATTAGAATTATGATACAAACTTTTTTTTTAAATGTCAATATATGATGTTTAGAATTATTCAGTAAACTATATATTTTTTTGATTTTACTAAATTACATGATTCATCTTGTTTTGATTTTCCCACCTATTAACATATAAAGCATAGAATCTACTCAAATAATTGTTTGAGTTTGATAACTATATACGAGCCTCACTTTATCGTTTGTAATCCCGTACTATTTTTTGATAAATTATGTATTAATCATGCTAAAATACTAAGATATTATAACATAACGCAGAATTAGAAACAATAATAGAACTCCTATTCAGTATTTTCTACAAATTCTATTGTAACATGTGTCAATTAAATTCCCTATAGAACTATATTATAGAAATTCCTACGTTTTATGTCAAGTTTTTCTACCCACTGTAATACTTTTTTTTGCACTATCTTTATATTTAGTCTATTTTTTATACATAATGTTGCTCCATTCTTTCGCAGTCGTTGTTCTGCTTGTTTATATTCTTGAATTATTGTCCTATTGATAGTATGATAGAATTGTTTATTATACACTTTGATTCAATACGAATCACACATGAAATTGTATTATTTTAGAGAAAGAATGGTGTAACAATGAATTATGCAAATTTAATTACTCCGCTTATTGGTGCTGGAATTGGCTATGTTACCAATTATATTGCAGTGAAAATGTTATTTCGCCCTTTGAGACCTATCAGAATAGGGAACTTTAAACTTCCATTCACACCAGGTATCATTCCAAAAGAAAAACCTAGACTTGCTCATGCGATTGGAGAAGTTATAGGGCAACGTCTTGTTACAAAAGACGGAATCGAAGCAATGCTTTTATCTGAGGAAGTAAAAAATACTATAAAATCAAGAATTTCAGAAGCATTGAATAATAATAACACTACGCTTTATCAGTTTATGATTGCTAACCTGTCTGAAGAAAAAACGGACAGCTTAAAGGAAAATGTAACAGGTGAGATAACGACTCACATTACACACTCTTTGATGGACGCAAATATTGACGAATTATTAGCTGGAGAAATTGTGAAATCAATTAAAGAATATTTCCAAGGCGGCTTACTTGCCATGATGTTAAATGACTCCATTTTAAATTCCATCGGTACCCAAATCGGAAAGGGCATTCGAAACTTTCTTGAGAATAACGGTGAAAACATCATAAAACCTTATGTAGAAAAAGAGTATGATAAAATTACAGAACTCACGCTACATGAAGTAAAAGATTTTACAGAAAAAAACGAAATAGCGCTAGAAGATATTCTTATTCATGTTTACGAGTACACCATAGGAAACAATATAGATAAGATACTTTCTCTTATCGACGTATCACAAATTGCAGAAGAGCAGATTAATCAAATGGATGTATCAGAATTAGAAAAACTCATTCTTTCGGTGATGAAAAAAGAATTAAATGCCATAGTAAACCTTGGTGCTTTAATCGGACTCATTCTTGGCTTACTAAATCTAGTTTTAACCTAATTAAAACTTTTACAAATTTCAACTTTATCACGTAGAAACATATAATGTAAAAAATGTTTTTGTTTAGCAATCATGTTTTAAACAAATGAAAAATTTAAGGGGTTGGTATATATGAAGTACGAATATCACGGTGTTATAATTGAAGAAGCATTAAATGATAATCGTCTGATTAATACGCTAAAAATTGAAAAGGTGCACATTACTGGACACAAAAAACAGCAAGATCGTAGACATCTCTATCAAGTCAGTATATCAAAAGAGCAGCTTAACTCTCTTGCTCAGCACATTAATGAAGACTGGTACCTTTATTTTTGGAAAGATAATATGATTACAGTTCTGTTTCACGATAACCAGTTTGAGTTTGATTATTTAAACCATGATACCTGGACCGAAGTATTAAACTACGCTCATTCGATTGGTCTGGACGAAAGCGATATGGACTTTAGCACATCAGGTTTGTAGTATTGTTTCTTCTAACAAACCAATAAAAGCACCGGTAGGCTCAAGAAGCGTATCGATGCTTTTTTTCATTTTAACACATATTCTGTATGTAAAATTCTTCTTTATCGACTGGTTTTCCAAAGTAATACCCTTGTATGTAATCTGGATTTAATTCTGTCACAATCTGTAGCTCATGTTCTTCTTCAACACCTTCGATACATACTTTCAAATGAATACTGTGCGCCATATCAATTATATGTCTTAACAATTTCAAATGATAATTACTTTTCATTGCTTTCATTACAAAAGTTCGGTCAATTTTAATAATATAAACTTTCAAATCATTTAAGTAACAAAGATTAGAATATCCTGTTCCAAAATCATCTAACCCTAATTTTATCTTCTGTTTCTGAAACGTCTTAATAATATGGCGTATCGTTGAGTCTGTTTCTACAAATCCGCTTTCTGTTAATTCAAACAATACAAATTTTGAATCTAGTTCATACTCTCTCAATTCATTTACTACATCAAATGCAACATCACTCTTTTTTAACTGTATGTAGGATACATTAATATTCATTCGAAAACCTGGTATCTTCTTCTGCCATTCCTTACACTGTTTTACTGCCGTCTTCATGACCCATCTTCCAACAGGAACAATCAGTCCACTTTCCTCCAGCATTGGAACAAATACTGCTGGCGATAGACTTCCGTACTTCTCACAGCTCCACCTTAAAAGTGCTTCAGCCCCTGTGATTCTTCCTGTTTTTACACTTACAATTGGCTGATAATACACTTCAAAACCTTCGAAGTCATTTTTTACGGAATGTCTTAGTTTTTCTTCGATATCTAGCTTCATTATGTATTTTTCATACTCTTCCTTTTCGAAAAGAAATATTCCATTCTTTCCTCGTCTCGTAGCAGTATTAAAAGCAAAATCAACTTTTTTGCATTCTTCGATGTAATCATCTGTATAAGAATCAAAGGCTGCAACACCTGCCGACACAGTATAATAGACAGGTAATTTCATATGTTCATTATACTTATTAACTTCTTCTTTTATGTTGCGGTAAAGATTCTCGGCCTTCTTAACACTGCCGCCTGTTGCATCAAATATGATAAATTTGTCAGATCCTGTTTTGTACAGCTTTACTTCACTGTCTATAAAGTGTGTAATACAATCTAGTGTAGTTTGCATAATAGTATCTGCCATATGTAAGCCGTACTTTTCGTTGATTTCCTTAATGTTGTCGATTCCCAATTTCATAACATATCCACCTGTATGCAATGAGGAATCTGTAGCAGAACAATAATCTGATATAAACTTTATATCAGACTGCAAAGAATCAATACTCTTGGAATTTTCTTGCTTTATTTCACGAATATATCCAACAACAGTTCCTAATCCTTTCAGATCATTTTTGATTAGTTCCAAATGACAATTTACCCAAAGGATTTCTTTTCCTTTTCCATAGCAGCGACATCTAAACTTCTTGCTAATACAGCCCTTTCTAACCTGCATAACACATTGAAGTACATAAGGTAAATCCTCTTCATGAACCAACTCCTTAAAAAGATTATCCGCCGAAGGATAATTCGTTTCAGGCAATTCAAATTTATATATTGCAGATTCAGAAATACAATAATAACCATGATAAAAGTCTAAATAGAACATGTAGCCCTCTACACTCTCCGAAAACGTATCCTTTGAATTAGCGAGACTCATCTCTTCTTTTACCATCAAGTTGCCTTGCGCTTTCACAGATCCACCTCCACTTTGTCATTTCTTGTCTAATTGTACTATACATAGCTTACATTATATTATATGCATTGTCTACCTCACTACATGTCGCTCCTTAATTTAGTTAGTATATGTGTTATACTTTTTTATGTTTTTTATGAAATTGATTCAACCTGTAATGAAATTTGCATATTAAAACAAAGTGTGAGTTTCGCACATCCTCGCTGTCTAAATCAACTACAAGAAACCCACACTTTGTCACGCCGAACAGGTATCGCTGTTATTTTAGCAACTAAATTCCTTACCTGTTCGGTTCACTGCCTATGCAAATTACGTATTGGACCTAAATTTCCTTCTTTAAAATGTTTTCTACACACTGATACATATTTATCATTAGCACCAAGTACAATTTGTTCGCCCTCTTTTACTGCTACACCATCTTCGTTGTAGCGCATATTGCAAATTGCCTTTTTCCCACACCAGCAAACCGTTTTAATTTCTTGAATTGTATCTGCTAATTCCATTAACCTGCGGCTCCCTTCAAAAAACTGATTCTTGAAATCACATCTTAAGCCATAACACATAACAGGGATATTCAAGTTATCCACCAAATCTGATAAATAATCGATCTGTTCTGCTGTAGCAAACTGTGCCTCATCAACGATAATACATTCGTACTTCATAAGTTTTTCTTCTGTAAAGTTATCAATTAAATCACTTAATGTAATACATTCTTCTTCCAAACCCATTCTAGAACGAATTTTATTTATACCATCACGAGTATCCACCTCAGACTTTACCAATAACGCATTCTGTCCACGTTCCCAATAGTTATAACGTACCATCATCGCATTGGCTGATTTTGAACTTCCCATTGCACCATAATAAAAATATAACTTTGCCATAATAAATCCTCTATTCGTCTACTTGCTTCTCGTATTATTTTATTACAAATACATATGTCCCTTCTTTTAAGGATACTAAAGATTCTTCTAAGACTTTAAAACCATTGGCTGGTGCATACTTTCTTACCAGACCTTTATCATGTGAATACAAGATTAGTACTCCATCATCTGCGAGGTGTTCCTTAATTTTTCTGAAAAACTGAATATATATCTGTTTTATTTCTTCCTCCCGAACATGTCCCATTGCAAATGGCATATCTGTTATTACTTCATCAAACAAATATTCATGGGTAAAATCAAAAAAATCCCGATTAATAAAATGAATAATCTGACGCGCTTCTTCTGCATTGTTCCTAGCCTTTTTAATGGCCTCACCAAATGTGTCGATTCCGTACATTGTATTGGCTTTCGTCATTTTATGACGTTCAATCAGCATTGTTCCAACGCCACAAAACGGATCAAGAACTTGAGCATTTTCTTTCAAATAATCTTTTGCAAGTGCAACTGTTAACGCTGCATTTACTGGACGAATACTGGAAGCTACAGACTCCTTACGATATGAAAAACGCTCATCCTTTATTGTATACAATTTAACTAAAATATTGAAATTACCCTCTTTATTCTCCACAAAACGAAGTTCGATTTCATAATTAGACGTGGTATTAATTAACTTTCTGCTGGAATGCTGTTCAATGGCTAATGCTATTTTTTTTGCAAATGCAGCCTTCTTAGCCACTTCCATCTTCGTTTTCAATTCCACTCTAAAATAAAATGGTGCCTTGCCATCATGGCGTTCCTCTAAAAAAGATAATAGCTTGGATGAAGCCACTTTCTTAGCTGCTGCCTCAATATCCATAGGACATGTTTGAACACCTTGTACTAAAAAAAGCAATTCTTGATAGGTTCGAATTGGTAAAACTTCTACAAGTGAACTCACTTTTGCCTGGATGCCTGCGTTAAATGCTCTTGCACGTGTTCCTTCTGGAAGCTGTTCCATGGTTGTAGCGATATGGTCACGATTCGTCAGCAGAATAATGTCCGCTGGCATCTCCTGCCCTGTAAATTCATGTGTCTTAACGCCTTCCATCGTAACCACAAGACTAGACAGAGCACGCATTTCTTCCTGAATGTGTTTCTTACTTTCTTCTGTCATTTTCTCATTGGACAGCATCTCTAAGCGCTGCTTTATCTGAGGCATCAGACTTCTATAGTCCAATTCCCCAATTGCAACAAGATATGAACTTTTCACAAACAGCTTGTCTTCTCTTTCGTAAGCCTGAAATAAAGGTACAAGAAACTCTTGAATTCCCAATCCGCCCATAACGAGCGCTGCATTCTTCCTTGTTTTTGCGTCTTCATTACTAAGCAATCTAACAAACATTTCATTATATTGACTGCCTATATGAAACAGTAAAGCATGCTTATTGTTTCCTTCCTTTAATTCCTGCTTTAATAAACTTAAATTCTGACGGACATTAATGCCCTTCACAATCGCTTCAAAAGTATCACGTATCATGTTGCTCTCCTATAATCTTTTCTCTTTTCTCTTCTCTTATAGCGCATATGAATATAAATCATCAAATATTTCTTGTTCATGGTCATATATAAAAAAGTGTTTCCCCTTATACAACTTCCATTCTACTTCAGTACCTAGCAATTCATCCCATTCTTCCTTAGAAGAAATGTTATCAAGATCTCCATTTAGTACCGTTACAGAGCTCTTCATTGGCACAGGCTTAAAACGGTATTGGCTAAGAAGTTTTACATCTTTCCTTAAATCTGCAAATGCTAAATCTGCAAGTTCATCACAGGCCAATACGTCATCGCTGATTCCTCCCAGTTTAATATATTCCTCTCTGAATTCCTGCTCATTCATTAAATCTGGGTCTTCTGTTATAGTAGATAGTACTTTGCAGCCTGATAGGATAATCCTGCTAGGCAGTGGTTTTCCATTTTCCCAAAGCCTTTTGTACATCTCATATGCAGCACGACTTCCCATACTATGCCCAAAAAAAATATAATCCTCGTTCTCAGCTAAAACTTCAATTTTTTTGTATAACAAATCCATAAGTTCATTCCAGCTTGTACATTCATAATCTCTAACACCTTCTTTTAAACTTGTGTATACAATACGATGCACTTCAAAGTTCTCTTTCAACTGCCTTGTCCATTGATTATATCCTAACCCTAAAGACCCTGCATATGGAAATAAAATTAATTTTGTCATGCGTATCCTCCCAATATTAATTATAGTTTGACTTTTCTCTTTCAATTAAACTGTACTTATTGTATCAAAGCGTGTCGTAAAAAGCAAATGATGAAAGGAACGAAAAACAGTACCATTTCTTCCAGTACCAAAAGAACCTATAGAGCAAATCATTTCCTTTACTCTACAGGCTCTACGAAAATAGCAGAAAGTTCCTCACACCTTTGCAGCTTTTGCCACCTAATAGAAACTCACTCCTGCAACAGTTTCGCCACATTAAGTCTTCCCCACCCCTGTTTTCCATGAGGTTGCCCAAGGTCATCTGACGATTCCTTAAACTTCATTTTCACATCTCTAGTCGTATAATCCGGATACTGAGAAAGCAATAACGCCACTGCCCCTGAAACCATTGGTGTTGACATACTCGTTCCACTCTTCTCTGTATAATAATTTATGCCATTCTGTCGAAAACTAAAAATGTTATTCTGTCTCTTCATTGCATTGCAACTGACAATCCTGCTTCCTGGAGCTACTACATCAGGCTTCTTAATACAAGCATTAGTAGGTCCTCTTCCAGAATAGTCTTTCATATTTTTTCCCATCAGATCTACTGCGATATCATCATCAGATGCCCCGACTGTAATAACCTTTCTGCTAATACCTGGTGCGCCGATTGTCTTTGGATGTGGCCCACCATTGCCTGCTGCAACAACAACAACAATATCATTATCCCACACCATATTAACCGCTCTAACCAATTCTGAATCTTCACTAATTACTGATTTCGCAGTAGTACCAACAGATATATTAACCACACGAATATTATATTTTTCTTTATTTTGTACCACCCAGTGAAGTCCCGCTACAACATTAACAATATCTCCATTTCCTTTATGATTCAACACTTTAACTGATATTATGTCACATCCTGGCGCCACTCCACAATACGTTCCCTTAGAAGCACACCCGTCACCAGCAAGAATTCCAGATACATGTGTCCCATGACCGTTATCATCGTACATTTTATTATTCCCATTCACAAAGTCCTGAAATGCAACAATTCTATTCTTTTTGTTTACAAAGTCTGGATGTAGTATAATTCCTGTATCCAGAATTGCAACTCCTACTCCTTGACCTAAAATGTTCTGACTATGCGCCCATTTTAAGCGGATAATATCCGAAACTCGATCCATACTGTTTTCCCCTACTCTCTAACAGACAGATTCTCCCTATTCAATATAATATGCCTAATCTTATCCTATTGTGAACATTGTAGAAGATGAAACTAAGTGTACTTTCCTAAACGGTAAAAGGGCTACACTCCTTGTAAAGCGTAACCCTTTCCATCCATTATTTAATCGCTTTTAGAATAATAGTATTTTGTCGATACCATGCCTTCTCAACCCGCTGAAATCCTGACTCAAGAAGCAATGATATCTGTTTGGAAAACACATTGCTTATGCTTCCTACAATTTCATCTTCATTTGTTACATAATCTTGCTCAATGTATATGCCATCTGAGTTAAGTGCATGAAATACCTTTTTGTAGAGCGTCAGTTTATTCTTTCTGCTAAATTCATTCAAACCCATAACAGACATTGCAACATCATAACGTTTGAGCCCTAAATCAACATTAAAATAATCGCCATAAATGAGCCGAAGATGCTCTACCCTTTTTCCTGCTTTCTCCTTAAGCATCTTTCTAAGGCTCTCTTCTTCCTTAATTCCTGTCACTTCCGTTTCAGGATTGACACGCATAAACACTTCATACTCCAAACCTGTACAGCATCCTAAGTCCAACAGCTTAATAGGCCTGCCTTCTGGAAGCATTTTTGCTATCTGCGCGTAAACCTCATCTTGTGAGTACATCATATGTATCGTCCCCTTTACTCAAGCAACAAGCAAGGAAGCAGTCACTCCACCCAGTTTGTAGTTATTTTAACTCAACCTTTTCTCCGCTTAAAATCTTGTTTGTTGTCCTCATAGCACACATTTTACCACACATAGAACATGTGTGTCTATCTGCTGGAGGCAAACTTTCAAAGTATTCTCTCGCCTTTTTACTATCAATGGCATAAGAGAACATCTCTTCCCAGTCAATTCGTCTTCTTGCATCACTCATCTTTTTGTCAATATCTCTTGCTCCTGGTACTCCCTTGGCAATATCTGCTGCATGAGCTGCGATCTTAGAAGCTACAATACCTTCCCTTACATCGTTTACATCAGGTAATCTTAGATGTTCTGCTGGTGTTACATAACATAAGAAATCTGCACCATTTGCCGCTGCTATTGCACCACCAATAGCTGACGTAATATGATCATACCCTGGGGCAATGTCTGTAACTAAAGGTCCTAATACATAGAATGGCGCATTATGACATAAACGCTTCTGCATCGTCATATTGGCAGCTATCTCATTCATCGCCATATGACCTGGTCCTTCTACCATAACCTGAACATCTTTTTCCCATGCTCGTCTTGTTAAATCCCCTATCTCAATTAACTCACAGATTTGTCCTGCATCCGAACTATCGTTAATAGAACCTGGTCTTAAAGCATCTCCGATACTTATAGTTACATCATATTCTCTTAAAATCTCTAACACTTCATCGTAGTATTCAAAGAATGGATTTTCATTGCCTGTCATCTCCATCCATGCAAAAAGCAAAGAGCCTCCACGAGAAACGATATTCGTTAAACGTTTCTGTCTTTTAAATGCTTCTATTGTTCGGCGGTTAATTCCAGCATGAATTGTCTGAAAATCAACCCCTTCCTTAGCATGTGCCTCTACAACTTTTAAGAAATCTTTGGCTGTAATGTCTAATAAATCTTTTTCTAAGTAACCCACTGCATCATACATAGGAACTGTACCTATCATGGCAGGAGACATTTTCACTAATTCTTCACGGAATTTATTAGTTTTCCCATAGTTACTTAAATCCATAATCGCTTCACAGCCAAATTCTATGGCTAATTTTGCTTTTTCCATTTCAACTTCATAATTTTTGCAGTCTCCAGATATACCCAAGTTTACATTTATTTTTGTTCGTAAACCTGAACCAATTCCTTCTGCAGATAAAGATTTGTGATTCATGTTAGCAGGAATCGCAATTTCACCTTTTGCAACCTTTCCTAACAAAATATCTGTAGCCATGTTTTCTTTCTGACATACCACTTCCATCTCCGGTGTAATAATTCCTTTTTTTGCTGCTTCCATCTGTGTTTTGTAATCTCTCATTTTTCATCCTCCTAATTATGAAACCATTTATAAAAATGATTGGTAGGTCCATGACCATGGCCTATTGGTGTTGTGTATAATATTGCATTCGTCACATAATCTTTACCTTGTTTTACTGCCTGTTCTAAAGATAATCCATTGGCAAGATTAGCTGCAATTGCAGAAGACAATGTACATCCTGTCCCATGCGTATTTTTTGAATCAATTCTTTTTCCCGTTAAACAATAAAATTTGGTACCGTCATATAATACATCTGTTGGGTCTCCTTCAAAATGTCCTCCCTTTACCAAGACATTTTGGGCACCTAGCCTGTGAATCAATTCACATGCTTTTTTCATATCTTCTATGGAATTGATGTCCATCTTTAATATTTCACTAGCCTCCGGTATGTTAGGCGTCAACAGATAGGACAACGGAATCATTTCTTTTACTAAAGCTTCGTGTGCTTCTGGCTGCATTAGAGCACAGCCACCTTTGGCAATCATCACGGGGTCAATTACTGCATTTTTCACCTGATACTGTTTTAACTTCTCTGCTACTGCATGGATAACCTGTTCATTGGAAAGCATCCCCACTTTAACTGCATCTGGCTCTATATCCGTAAATACTGCATCTAGCTGATCTTCTATTATATTGATTGGCACATTATGTATGGATGTAACCTTACATGTATTCTCAGCAACTACTGAAGTAATAACGCTCATTCCATAAGTTCCATGTGCTGAAAATGTTTTTAAATCGGCTTGTATTCCTGCCCCGCCACTACAGTCACTGCCTGCTATTGTTAATACTTTTTTCATCTATTTTATTGCTCCTACTAATTGCTTTAAATTACGTGCTGCTTCTTCAATGTCTGGCTTGCTTATAATTGCAGAAACTACAGCTACGCCATCAATTCCCGTTCCTTTAAAATCCGAGATATTGTTTTCATTCACTCCACCAATTACCACGATAGGAATTGGTACACTGTTTCTTATCTTAACCAGTTCTTCCATTGTAATGACCTTAGCATCCTTTTTGGTACTAGTCGCATACATCGCACCTACTCCTAAATAATCTGCTCCATCTTCATATGCTTTCACTGCAAGTTCTGAATTTCTTGCTGAAACACCTATGATTTTGTCTTTTCCGAGAATCTTTCTGACAACTTTTGCAGGCAAGTCACTTTGCCCCACGTGAACACCTTCCGCATCCACTGCAAGCGCAATATCCACACGATCATTTATAATCAGTGGAATGTTGTATTTTTCAGTAATTTTTTTAACAGAAACTGCCGTCTCATAAAACTCCTTTGAAGAGCAGTTCTTTTCTCTTAACTGCATCAAAGTTGCACCACCTTTAATTGCCTCTTCTACGGCTTCTTCCAGTGTCTGTGTACTCATTAAATCTCTATCTGTACAAAGATAAACTGAGTAGTCTGTCTGTTTCTTATCAAAGTTCTTCAATTCTTGCCATCTCCTTTAACTTTGTTACGTTTATGGTACTCAACGCATCGAATATACCAATGTGAAAGCTTCCTAATCCATACTTTCCAGTTGTGTTCCACTATGAATCTTTACAATTTTAGCCCCATTGCCAATCACATCAATTGCTCCTGTAATAGCAGCAGTGCAAGTTTACATGTAATCCTGCCAGGTAAGACACTTCTGATATATTTCCTCGAATAAAAAAATCGCCACCCGTTAAGGTGACGATGATATATTTTTAATCTATTCTCTTTAATTAACTATATATTTGCTCCCTACGGCAGTATTAACTGACAGGTTCAAAGGGTCAGGTTTTACCTTCTCAACGATAACGTCCCCCTGCATAAATCTTATTAAGTTCTATTAACGTTTCCATTATAACATTATGAAAGAAAATGTCAAATATTTTGTGCCTGTTCAACAAGTCTGCGAAAAGAAGATTCAAATCGTTCATCATCTTCTTTCGTTCGTTTCCTCGGACCCTTACCATGAAACCGTTTGTTAGACTTTCGCTGTACCTTAGACAAATGCCGTTCAAACAACATTTGATCCATGTTGCTGTCATTGTATATTTTTCCACTTGGATGGATTGCGAAACCTTTCTTACCAAGTGCCATCGCAGCAACTCCATAATCCTGAGTTACTGCAATATCGCCTCCCTGAAGTCTGTTGATAAGTGCAAAATCCACTGCATCTGCTCCTTGACCAATCACTAATACTTCACCGTAATCTGAACTTAAAATATGATTCGAATCCACTAAAAACAATAGCGCTATTCCATATTCTTTTGCCACTTTTTCAATAATTGCATTGCAAGGACATGCATCCGCATCAACTAAAATCTTCATATACTAAACTCCTGTCATTAAATCGTAATTTCCTCACCTTGAGAAAAATATGTAATCTGGCTCTTCAGATTGGTATCAAGCTCCTTTAGAGCTTCCTTCCCATTTAATCTGGAAGTATAAAAATGACAATTGCCAGATTTCAAATCTTTCATAACTTCATTTATCTGCTGTGCGTTCTCTTCATATTTTAGCGCTTCTTCCAGTAAAAGAAATCCTGCAAAGACATGGTGGATTTTTGTATTCGTAATACTCTCAACCTTATGAATCACATTTGCCACTCCATAGCTGGTGTTTCCAACAAATAAAAAGTTCTTACCTGCCTCTTGTATCAACATATACTGCTCATAATACCTCCTTGTCTTTCTATTTATTTAATCTTAACACTATTTTATTTTAATGCAATGGTTTTCTCTCCATCCTTTTTAGGAAATGCACAGAAACTTGGTTCAACCATTTGTGCAATTTTATTCTGTACCATATCCGTATTCTTGATGGTTTCAATTCCTCCTGTTGGCAATGCAAAACGTAAGAACGGTATAACCTGGTCTAGAATTTTTGCTGGATCTGGAACCTCACAAGTCTTTACTATTATGCATCCATCTTGAAAATAGAACCGCATGACACGGCAATTAGTTGTTTCCAAGTATCCAATCTGTAATTTCAAAACTGGAACATCATCTTCTGTCTTTGTAAGTTGCCCCCAAGCAGATATCTGATAATACTCTTCATGTACGTTTAATACCGAATATATGGGCTGTTTAAAGCCAATTGGAATTTTCCATTTCATTTCATGTTCTTCTATATTAAGAACCAATTGATTTTTTTCTTTTTGAAATGAAAAACTGGTAATTCCCTGTGAAAAATTATTCTGTATGGTCTGAACAAATAATGGCACAATGCTTGCATGTGTTTCTTCAGCCTCATAAACATCATAAGAGATATTTTCTATTCCATCCGGCAAATCTCTTAAAATCTCTGCAAATCTATTTTTTCTTTTCGTTAAAAACCTTCCCCAACCTGATTGTTTTCTTTTCACGTTTTGCTTTATCGCAAACTCCTTTTGAAACGACAGAGTAGCTAAGTAGTTCTTAAGTTCCCCATATTGTACAGGATTGGGAGGAAGTGTCTTAGATGGTCTAAACATATCAGATGCAAAAAAACGCTCTACAACATCCAAAAGACTACTATTTACAAACATATCTACATTGCTGGAAAGAATAGAGATAACCATATTCAGATCTGGCATGACTATCACATTCTGACCAAGAATTCCATTAAAAATAACAGAATTCCTTCTTTTCCCTATCCAAACCTGATAGCCATAACCATAATGGTTCATCCATATTGGAGTATCCATGTGTTTCGTAGTCATTTGCTTAATCCAACCTTGAGAGACAATCTGCTTCCCATTCCATTTGCCTTTATTTAAGAATAACTGTCCTAACTTCGTTCTGTCTTCTAATGTAATATACAGTCCCCAGCCGCCTTTTACAATATGCTCTGGACTTAGTTCCCAATGAACATTATCAATGCCCATTGGCTCAAATACTCTTTTTTGCAAAAACTGGGTTACACTCTGATTCGTTTTTTCTTGAATGATTGCTGACAGCATATACGTATTCATACTATTATATGCAAACTCTCTTCCTGGCTCAAATGAAGTCTGCGCATCTAAAAAGCTTTTTGTCCATTCTGTATCTATAATCGATCCGATTTCATTAAACGTTACTCCTGATGACATCATAAGCAAGTTACGAATTGTAATATTTTTTTGCTGAAATACTTTCATAAAACGATTTTCTTTGCCAAATATGGACGCAATGGTATCATCCAGTCCAAACCAGCCTTCGTCTATGGCGATACCAACTGCTAGTCCAATTAAGCTTTTACATAGAGAATGGGTAACTCTCCAAGTATCTAAATCGTATGGCTTATAGGCTCCTTCTAAAATAACCGCACCATTTCTTGCAATCATGATTCCCTGGGTATGGATGGAATCCTCTTTTTGCAGTTCCTCTAAAAAATTCTTTAAATACTGTGAGGAAATTCCTTGTTCCTCTGGTGTGGTTCTTGGAAATGGCTGCTTATTCTTTTGTTTCTTAAATTTTGCTTTCTGTGGTACATAATCAATATATGCAATTTTATTTAGATTTCCATTTACAATTTTACTTAATAAATCTAATGTTCTTACCTGTAATTTTATGTTCATCGTAATCCCTCATTGTCTTTTCTCTATACATAATTATGTAATAAGTATATCTAATCTTTAGTAGATAACACATGTCCTTGGGATAAGATTCTTCCCTCGACCATTATCTCATTTCACTTATTATACAATAATTTTTTATGTAATCCTATATGCGAATTACGTTTCCTGTGGATTTGTCAGATTATAAATTTTTTTGAAGATCGGATTTTTTCTGTTTTTTTTATTTCTTGGGAAAGCAAACAAGCAGTACCACATAATATATGAGTGTAAAAGATTTTAGGAGGATTTAAGTATGAGTGATTTAGCAGCTACAAGTTGTGGTGGCGGATGTAATAGTTGTGATGGAGGTTCAGGATGCAGTTGTATTATCTGGATCATCCTTATCCTTTGCTGCTGTGGTGGCAACAATGGTTTTGGCGGATTTGGCTGCGGTAATGGTTGCGGTGGCGACGATTGCAGTTGCATTATCTGGATTTTACTTATCCTTTGCTGCTGTGGTGGCAACAATTGCTTTGGCGGATGTGGAAATTCCTGCTGCTAATTTTATCTGTAAGTCTCATAGGCGGCGTTGCATGTCAACGCCGTTTTCTTATTTCTTTTACTTCGAATATATAAATGTGGTGGCATTTACTCTCATAGACGACCTAATTTCTATTACTATTCTTTTCCTTATTCAGACAATTCATACACTCCTCATCAATTTCATAAATGGTATTTTCTTCGATAATAAGTCCTTTTTCGGTAGTGGTTTCCAATGTAGTTATTACTCCTTTATTCATAACGAATCCTCCAATCTGATACATTTACTTGCGGCAATGCAGTAAATTTATCTTGCAACATTATGAATGTTAATCGTCTAAAACAACTTTCATAATTTATTATATGACACAATTCTACAAGTGTTCTCTCTTTATTCCCTAATCTTGAAACTACATTCTTGCAACTCATACTATTATCCTCTATAATGAAAATCATATTACATACTACTGAGAAAATGAGGTGTTTACATGTCTGGTTCCACTTTTGGCAATTTGTTTCGAATTACTACCTGGGGCGAATCCCATGGAAAAGGGATTGGAGTCGTGGTTGACGGCTGCCCTGCTAACGTTGCATTAACTGAAGAAGATATTCAACTTTATTTAAATCGCAGAAAACCTGGCACATCAAAATATACAACCCCACGAAAGGAAAACGACTCTGTTTCTATTCTTTCTGGCGTATTTGAAGGTGTTACTACTGGCTGTCCTATCTCACTGGTAGTCATGAACGAATCACAGCGTTCCCATGATTATTCCGAGATTAAAACTTATTACCGACCTGGACATGCTGATTACACATTTGATGAAAAGTACGGATTTCGTGATTACCGCGGAGGTGGACGTTCTTCCGGACGCGAAACTATTGGACGTGTTGCTGGCGGTGCTATCGCAGCAAGTATTCTGAAAGAACTAGGGGTTACCATTACTGCTTATACAAAATCCATTGGACCTATTTCCATTGACTATAATAATTTTGACATAGAGCAGGTACAAAAAAATGCAGTCTGTATGCCCGATGCAAAAGCAAGTCAAGAGGCAGAAACATTTTTACAAAAACAGATGGAAGATATGGACAGTACCGGTGGCGTTGTAGAATGTGTCATTCACGGACTTCCAGCCGGAATTGGTGAACCTGTATTCGATAAGCTGGATGCCAATTTGGCAAAAGCGATGCTTTCTATTGGTGCCGTGAAAGGGTTTGAAATCGGTTCTGGTTTTCAAGCGGCTACCATGACAGGCTCTGTACAAAATGACTCTTTTTATTCAGAAGATAAGATTCACGTACAGAAAAGAACCAACTACGCAGGTGGTGTATTAGGTGGCATCAGCGATGGTTCTGATGTTGTATTCCGCGTTGCTTTTAAACCAACTCCTTCTATCTTTAAGAAACAGGAAACAATTAATCAGAAGAAAGAAAATATTGAAATCCAAATCAAAGGCAGACATGATCCAATCGTAGTTCCTAGAGCTGTTGTTGTGGTTGAAACAATGGCTGCAGCAACAGTTACGGATTTATTATTTGCCAATATGACTTCCCAGATGAATAAAATTAAGGAATTTTACCAACAATAGTAAAGTCAAACTTCATAGTAACATCGGCACATTTAGCAAGTTCGTATCGTTAAATGTGCCTTTTTCAATGTTTATAATACTTATTGACATCATTTGCATTCTATGTATAATATTATGTTGTATTGTTTAGTAAGACTAAAATCTGAGTTTATTATAAATATACTTAACAGAAAGAAGGTAATATATGAAAATCGGGCATAAAATTAAAGAGCTCAGAATTCAAAAGAGTTTAACACAGGAAGAACTTGCGGATCGCAGCGAATTGTCGAAAGGCTTTATTTCCCAAGTAGAGCGCGATTTGACATCACCTTCCATTGCAACTTTAGTGGACATTTTACAGTGTCTAGGTACAAATTTAGAGGAGTTTTTTTCCAACACATCAGATGAGACAATTGTGTTTCACAAAGCAGACTATTTTGAAAAGGTAGATACAGAGTTACATAACACCATCGAGTGGATTATCCCTAATGCACAGAAACACATGATGGAACCGATCTTGTTAACTCTTGAACCTAATGGTTCTACTTATCCAGATAATCCGCATGAGGGTGAAGAATTTGGTTATGTTCTTAGTGGAAGCATTACCATTATAATTGGAAAACAATCCTATAAAGCTAGAAAAGGCGAATCCTTTTACTTCATTCCAAATAAACAACATTATATAAAAGCGGCAGGGAAAAATGGAGCCTCCCTTATCTGGGTATCTACTCCACCAAGCTTTTAATTAGGAGGTAAGAATGGCTAATAAATTAATTGACTTAGTAAATATTTCAAAATCATATGGGAACCAAGTTATCTTGGATGATCTGAATTTATATTGTAATGAAAATAAATTTCTTACACTTTTAGGACCTAGTGGATGCGGAAAAACTACTACTCTCCGTATTATGGGTGGTTTTGAAACGCCTGATACAGGAAAAGTACTCTTTGATGGAAAGGATATTACCAATCTGCCTCCCAATCAAAGGCAATTAAATACTGTTTTCCAAAAGTATGCACTATTTATGCACATGACAGTTGGAGAGAATATCGCATTTGGTTTAAACATAAAAAAGAAAAGCAAGCAATATATTAAGGACAAAGTAAAATATGCTCTAAAGCTTGTGAATCTTGAAGATTATGAAAACCGTCGTCCAGATTCTCTAAGTGGTGGTCAACAGCAGCGTATTGCCATTGCACGAGCTATTGTAAATGAACCAAAGTTACTTTTATTAGATGAACCTCTTGGTGCTCTTGACTTAAAACTTCGCCAGGACATGCAGTATGAGTTGATTCGTTTAAAAAATGAGCTAGGCATTACTTTTGTTTATGTCACTCATGACCAGGAAGAAGCCCTTACCATGTCTGATACAATCGTTGTTATGAATCAAGGTTACATTCAGCAGATTGGCTCACCGGAAGATATTTACAATGAACCAATTAATGCTTTTGTAGCTGATTTTATTGGGGAAAGTAATATTATTCCTGCCACTATGGTAGAAGATAAACTTGTAAATATATTAGGAACGAATTTCCAATGTGTAGATGTTGGTTTTGGACGAAACAAACCTGTAGATGTTGTGATTCGACCAGAAGATATTGATTTAGTTGCTCCAGAAAAGGGCATCATCACTGGTCGTGTAACTTCTCTTATCTTTAAAGGTGTTCATTACGAAATGGAAGTTATGGCAAACGGAAGGGAATGGCTTGTTCACAGCACAGATTTATGTCCTGTTGGATGTGAAGTCGGTATCTGGGTAGATCCATTTGATATTCAGATCATGAACAAACCGGAATCCGAAGATGAGGAGGCGGTTGAAATAAATGAATAAAAAACGATACCTCGCCTCACCTTATCTTGTCTGGTCCATAGCATTTATTATCATTCCGCTTATTATGGTAATTTACTACGGATTTTCAACCAAAGAGTTTGATTTTACTCTTTCCAATGTAAAATCTATTGCAAGACCAGTACATTTGAAGGCGCTTTGGCTTTCCCTGAAATTAGGCTTTATCAGTACAGCAATTTGCTTAATCCTTGCCTATCCGCTTGCCAGCATATTAGTAAATTCCAAGATAAAATCAAACAGTTTCCTTGTTTTTATCTTTATTCTTCCAATGTGGATGAACTTTTTACTTCGTACTTTGGCTTGGCAAACTTTACTTGATAAAAACGGTGTAATTAATGGAATCCTTTCCACCCTACACCTTCCATCCTTAAATATTATCAACACTCCGACTGCCATTGTGCTAGGCATGGTGTACAACTTCTTACCATTTATGGTTCTGCCTATTTACAATACACTTGTGAAGATTGATAAAGATGTAATCAATGCTGCCAGAGATTTAGGTGCTAACGAAATACAGACTTTTTTAAGAATCACATTACCTCTAAGTATGCCTGGTGTTATCAGTGGTATTACGATGGTTTTCGTACCATCCCTGACAACATTCGTAATTTCAGATATTTTAGGTGGAAGTAAAATTCTTCTTATCGGAAATATTATCGAACAGGAATTTATCACCGCCAATAACTGGCATACTGGCTCAGGATTGTCTATGGTACTTATGATATTTATCATAATTTCTATGGCACTGATGACAAAATACGATTCAGATACGGAGGGAGCTAATCTATGGTAAAAAAAATTTCCAAGCGCATATATGTAACACTCATACTGCTTTTCTTATATGCACCAATTTTTACTTTAATCGTGCTCTCCTTCAATGAGTCACGTTCCATGGCAGTATGGAAAGGTTTTTCCTTACAATGGTATATGGATTTATTTCAAAATGAGTCCATTAAGAATGCTCTTTACACTACCCTTATTATCGCAACCTTATCTTCATTGATTGCGACAGTAATCGGAACTTTAGCATCTATTGCAATGAATACGATGAAGAAAATTCCTCGTGCTATCTTAGTAGGGATTACGAACATTCCAATGTTAAATGCGGATATTGTAACTGGAATATCCCTAATGTTACTTTTTGTTGCAATTAACTATTCCCTTGGGTTTTCCAGTGTACTGCTTGCACACATTACCTTTAACATTCCTTATGTTATTTTAAGTGTAATGCCTAAACTGAAACAGACAAACAGAAACACATACGAAGCTGCGCTTGACTTAGGTGCTTCTCCTATTTACGCATTTTATAAAGTAATTTTGCCAGACATTTTTCCTGGTATCTTATCTGGATTTTTATTAGCATTCACCATGTCCTTAGATGATTTTGTAATCACTCACTTTACCAAAGGACCTGGCGTAGACACTTTATCAACTATGATTTATACAGAACTCCGAAAAGGAATCAATCCAGAAATGTATGCTTTATCCGCATTACTATTTGTCTGTGTTCTAGTTCTGTTAGTATTAGTAAATCGAAAATCTGATGAAACAAATGAATAAGGAGTATGCATAATGAAGCATAAATTTTTGTTTCTTTGCCTCATTACCATGGGGCTTTTCCTAACAGGATGTGGCAAAGAGTATGATTTATACATTTATAACTGGGGACAGTATATTGACGAAGATGTAATTGACATTTTTGAAAAAGAAACTGGGCTTTCTGTCTCTTATGAAGAATTTGAGACCAACGAAGCAATGTATCCAAAAGTTGCAAATGGTGCTGGTGAATATGATTTAATCTGTCCTTCTGATTATATGATTCAGAAAATGGTGGAAGAAGATTTACTTGCACCGCTTAACTATGACAACATACCAAATATCAAATATATCGGCAAGCAGTATTTAAAGCAGTCCGAAGCTTTTGACCCTGGTAATAAGTTCTCTGTACCATACTGCTGGGGTACAGTTGGAATCATTTATAATAAGAAGATGGTAAAAGAACCTGTGGACAGCTGGTCTATCCTCTGGGATAAAAAATACTATGACAATGTTTTAATGCAGAACAGTGTTCGTGATGCATTTGGTATTACACTTAAATGGCTTGGTTATTCTCTAAATTCTGCCAATAAAAACGAACTGCGTGAAGCACGTGACAAACTGATTGAACAAAAGAAAAATGGAATCGTACAAGCTTATGTCGTAGATCAGGTTCGTGATAAGATGTGGGACAACGCAGCGGCTCTTGGGGTTATTTATTCTGGTGAAGCAAGTAATTGTATTAGCGAAAATCCTGATTTGGCTTATGCAATTCCAAAAGAGGGAACAAACTCATGGATTGATTCTTGGGTTATTCCCAAGAATTCAAAGCATAAGGAAGCAGCAGAACAATTTATTAACTTCTTATGCAGACCAGATATTGCTCTTAAAAACTTTGAATACATCTGCTACTCTACTCCAAATATTGCGGTACGTGATATGCTGGAAGATGAAGATTTAAAGAACGATAAGATTCTATTCCCTGATGAAGATGTATTGGATAATACAGAAACATTTAAGTATCTTGGTGAAGAGATGGATCAAGTGTATTATGAGTTGTGGAAAGAGGTTAAAAGTTAAATTAGCAAAGTTATGTTTACTGATTTTTTGAAATAATTGACATACGTAAGATGTCATGATAATATATATATAAAGGTACTACCAATAGACGGTTAGTCCAGTATTGTTTTTTATAGCAACCGCTTAGTTTGGACGCTTGGGCGGTTGTTTTTTTGTGTCTCTTTTACCATTTGTATAGCCTAGACTATAGATTGATATACATAAGCCAATCACAGCTATCAAGCCTTCAAGTGTTAACATAATGGCATCCCCACCTCTATGCTTATTTTCCTTGCTTTTATCAATATTTTTAGTTAAGAAAAGGCTCCCAAATGCACCTTCTGTTTTCACAACGTAGCACATTTAAGAGCCCTAACACATCATTCACTATCTAATTCTTTCAGTCAAACCAAGTTTCTTCTGCACTTTTCTTAAAGTCTTAGTTGAGAAATACTGAGCTTTCTCATCATTTGCCTTAATCATACTATCAATATAAGCCTTATCTTTAGTTAAATCCGCAATACGTGACTGTAATGGTTTTAAGATATCCACTACAGATTCACCCACAGCAAGTTTAAAGTCTCCATAACCTTTGCCGTCGAATTCTTTTTCGATTTCATCATAAGTCTTACCAGTTGCTGTACTATAAATTTCCATTAAGTTACTGATTCCCGGCTTGTCCTCACTGTAACGTACTACGCTGTCAGAATCTGTTACCGCACGTTTGAACTTACGGATAACGGTATCAGGATCATCGGTAAGATAAATACTTGCATTTGGATTCTCATCTGACTTAGACATTTTCTTACTTGGGTCCTGTAAACTCATAATCTTAGCACCTTTCTTACCAATGTAAGGTTCCGGTACTGTAAATACCTCTCCATAAATAGAGTTAAATCTTTCTGCAATATCTCTTGTTATCTCAAGATGCTGCTTCTGGTCAACTCCTACTGGCACTACATCTGCCTGATATAATAAAATATCTGCTGCCATAAGAACCGGATATGTGTAAAGACCAGCGTTAATGTTATCTGCATGTTTCGCCGCTTTATCTTTAAACTGCGTCATACGGTTTAATTCACCCATATAAGTAAAGCAGTTTAATAACCATGCAAGTTCTGCATGACCACTTACATGTGACTGGTAGTAGATACAATTCTTCTCAGGGTCTAATCCTGCCGCTACATATAATATATATAAAGCTCTTGCTCTCTGACGAAATTCAGTTGGGTTTTGTCTTACTGTAAGAGAGTGTAAATCCATTACTCCGTAAAAACATTCATACTCTTCATTTAATGTTACCCAGTTTTTTAAAGCACCTAGATAATTTCCTAATGTCAAATTACCTGTGGCTTGCATTCCACTGTAAAGTACCTTTTTCCCATTTATCATTTTCATACCTCCAAGGATGTGTTCTTTCTTACTAGTTTAACACAATTGCCCATTATAGTAAATGTCTGAATCAATTCCCTTCCATTTGAAAGGAAGAACTATGAAATTCATTAGAATCTTGTACTGATTTTTCAGATTCTTTAATATATTATAATAAAAAAATTGGTGAGGTAAGTTTATGGCAAGATCAAACAGTTCTACAGAATATATGTTAAATATTATCCGCGCTGCACTTCCTTATGTTACTTCTAGAACTAGAAACAATATGGAAGTTGCTATAAAAACTGGTGAACTAGCTGAATCCTTTCAATCCATAGGCAATGACGCTGAATTGGAGGCATGTGATTTAGGAGAGGAAACAGTTGATGTGGAAGGTTTATTGGTAAGCGTTCAAAATGTTTGTGTAGGTAGAGAGAAGGATATGATTAACACCGTTCTTAATTTCTACAAAACAAGAAGCTTGTATCAGGCTTATCAGAATTTCCGCAAAAACAGTCTACAGCTTGATCCCGATTTAGCGACAGAACCAGAATTACAGGCAGCAAGTGTAAACGGTACAAGAAAATCCAATAATCCTAACAATACTATGCTAGACTTTTTAATGTCTCAGCTTACACCAGAGCAGAAATCAACGTTTGATGCAATGAATATGCTTATAAACAGTGGTAACTTTAACAACATTAATAATTTTGCAAACATGATGGGGGCTTCACAGCCAAAAGATAACAAAGCAAATAAATAGAAGGGAGGATTCGCATTTGGCGGATTTAGATTGGATTAATGATCCTGCACTCAAGAATATGAGCCATCACAAAAAAGAAATTTTGATTAGCCTTGTAAAACAGTCAGAAGGAAAATCAGCAGCTGAAACAATACCGATTCTTCTTAATACACAGAAACTTATGAATGAACAAGGGGTAAAGTTTTCTCCTCAAGAGCAAAATGCCATGTTCTCTATCCTTTCGGCAAAGTTAAGTCCACAGGAAAAACAGCGGTTTGATGCCATGAAGAAAATGATGCGGTTTTAATAGGGAACTAATACCGGTTCAAAGTATGAATTGCTCAAGTTATCAGAAAAGCATTGTACCGACATTCTCAGTACAATGCTTTTTTACGTTCTCATTATGAATTTAATAATTGACTTGCAATATTGGAATAATTACTTAACACACTGCTACCGTTGGAAGAACCATACAGTTCTGAATATAAATCCCTCGCTGATGTCTTAGATTTTTCTGTTGAAGTGCCACTAAGAATCGCATCAGCCAATTTCTTTATATCTTCACTGGATAAATTAGATGACTGAGCATTTTGATTGGTTGTTTCATTCTTCTTATCTGATTCTGGCTGACTGGTACTCTTTGTTGCATCCATTCCCAAATAACCAAAAATTTTCTTAATATAATTCTGTGTCTCTTTAAATGGAGGAACACCACCGTACTTCGCTACATTTCCTGAACCAGCATTATATGCTGCTAACGAAAGTTTTACACTTCCATTGTATTTTGTGAGCATCTTAGCTAAATACTTTGTACCACCAAGAATATTTTCCCGTGCATCAAAAGGATCTTTCACACCTAATCCCTTTGCCGTCTCAGGCATTAACTGCATAACACCTTGCGCACCAGCACTGGATATAGATTGTGAATTAAAGTCGGATTCAGCCTTTGCTACTGCTTTTATTAAGGCAATTGGAACACCGTAAGTATCTGCTGCTTCTTGAAAATATTTTTCCAAAGAACTTGGTGAATTCACACAAACCAAATCATCTGGATTGGTATATGTTACTTCATTAGACTCTTCCTTGTTGTCGTCGGTATTTATCTTATCTTTTAATACAGAATCAAAATCTTCTTTATCGATCTCACTAGATGTAGTCGGTTGTGTAAGGCTTCTCACATACGTAAGTCCCTCTAATTGGATGGAATTAACCATAAACACCTCTCCTAACACTATTTTTCCACGTGCAACGATTAAATTATAGCACAAGTACCTAGAATGGACAACCCTGACATTCTTCCCATCCCCCGTAACAAACATTGCATTTTCACCACAAATATGTTAGGCTAACACATATTAATGTTATTACAAATGAATTAGGAGGTACAAACTTTGAAACATAAATTTTTCGCAACTGGATTTGTCCTGGCAGTATGTATCGTAGTGTTCCTTGTGGTCAATTCAAGGCCTGTTTCCATGAATCTGCGTTTTCAAGGGACTGCATATGAACAGCATACCGAAATAGAAAATGGAATCACCATAACACTAGAAGGAAATCTTCATAACAAAGTATTTCAGAAAGACAAATTTACAGGGTATGTAACAATTACTTCTGAAGACTATCCAAGTGACTTTGATGCTATCTCATTGGCATTTAACAAACATGGACTTGCAAAATGTAAATTAGAGAAAGATGGAAATGAATTTGGAATTTTAACGGTAGATAAAAAATTTGAATTACTATCTATAAAAATAACAAACGAAAAATTTAATGATAGTAAAACCCCTATTCTAGCAGCACCCGCAACAAATATATCCCAAGCAAAAGAAATTATACAAAAATTAAATGCATTACAATAATCAAAACCTCCTTATCGTTTGTTGCGATAAGGAGGTCCTTTTATTTCCTATAAACTCTTAATTCGCTTAAGTGCTTCTAGTGTATTTTCATAACTTCCGAAAGCAGTAAGTCTAAAGTATCCTTCACCACTTGGTCCGAATCCTGAACCTGGTGTACCAACTACGTTAGCGTTCTTCAATAAATAATCAAAGAATTCCCAAGAGTTCATGTTCTTAGGTGTCTCTAACCAGATATAAGGTGCATTTACACCACCTGATACGGAGTAACCTGCTTCTTGCAGGCCTTGTTTGATTATCTTTGCATTGTTCATATAATAACCAACCTGCTCTTTTAACTGTGCTTTTCCTGCTTCTGAGTAAACAGCTTCACCAGCACGTTGAATAATATAAGGAGCACCATTATATTTTGTACCATGACGTCTAGCCCATAAAGAATGAAGTGCTGTTGTGCCTCTTACTAATTCCTTAGGAATAACTGTGAATCCGAGACGAACACCTGTGAATCCAGCGTTTTTAGAAAAGCTTCTTAATTCAATTGCACAAGTTCTAGCGCCTTCACATTCATAGATAGAATGAGGGACATCGCTTTCTGAGATATATGCTTCATATGCTGCATCGTAAATGATGATTGCACCGACCTTATTGGCATAATCAACCCACTCTTGTAACTGAGCTTTTGTAATGGTAGATCCAGTTGGGTTGTTAGGGAAACAAAGGTAAATTACATCTGGAGTTTTCTCTGGAAGTTCAGGTGCAAAGTTATTGTCCTTTAAACAAGGCATATAGATAACATCGCTCCATACTTCCGTACTAGGATCGTATGTTCCTGTTCTTCCTGCCATAACATTAGAATCAACGTAAACTGGGTAAACAGGATCGCATACTGCTATTTTTGCATCTGCAGAGAAAAGTTCCTGAATATTAGCAGAGTCACATTTTGCACCATCGCTTACGAAAATTTCGTCAGCAGCGATGTTACATCCTCTTGCTTTATAGTCGTTTTCTGCAATTGCATTTCTTAAGAATTCATATCCTAAATCCGGTGCATATCCGTGGAAAGATTCTGCTTTCCCCATTTCATCTACTGCACCATGTAATGCTTCAATAATAGCTGGAACTAATGGCTGCGTAACATCACCAATTCCTAAACTGATTACTTGTCTATCTGGATTTTCCGCTTTATATGCTGCCACTTTCTTTCCAATATTTGAAAAAAGATAACTTCCTGGCAATTTTAGATAATTTTCATTAATATTAAACATTTCTGACCTCCTAATTCAGTATAATAACAATTCTAATCTATTCTTTTCCTTATTTCAATCCTTTATGTACGATAATGTATTTTGCTGTTTTTCGATAATCCGGTTACCGCATCATACTTAAAATCATTTCTGCAGTTTCTACCATATTGGTGCCTCTATCCATACTTGTTTTTTGTATGTATCTATGGGCCTCTTCCTCAGAAATGTTATTCCGATCCATCAAAACAATCTTTGCTTTTTGTATCGTATCCTTTTCAGCTTGTGTACGTTGTTTTCCATTTTTTTTCTTCTTTTGCCTTGTATATTTGTACGTCATCATATCCAACGTATTCAAAAGCTCTTTGGTCTTCAAAGGTGTACCAAGGCAAATAATTTCATTATTGAGACATTCCGCAAGCTTCGCTGGAGAGGCAATTAAAAGCATTTGAAATGACCTAGGTAGATAATTATATAGTTCTAAATAATGCATATCCTGATATCGGTACCCGCAGATTATAATTCCTTCGTCTAGTTCATTGGCAAGACTGATTGCTTGTGCACCAGAAGTACAAACTGCCTGCACTTCAAATCCACAGCGAATCAGTACATTTTTTATAGTCTTACCATCCTGTGTCTTTGGAAATACTACTATAAAACTTAACACATCTGATCACCTCCACATTCTTTTTTACGGTTGGTGATTCACTGCTAGATACGATATAAGTACTGCTTGATTTCCCAATCAGAGACCTGTTTGCAATACTCATCCCATTCCTTTTTCTTACTCTCAGTCAGTTTTGTGGAAATTTGTTCTCCTACTACATTCTGTACAAATGCATCCTTTTTGAATTCATAAATCGCTTCCTCTAGATTCGCAGGCAATGTTTCTGCATTGGTAACTTTCCCATTTGAATAAGGCATTCTTTTTTTCTCTATTCCATCTAACCCAGCTGCCAGACATGCGGCAATTACTAAATATGGATTAGATGCTGCGTCTGGACTTGTAAGAATTAACTGGGTCCCTTCATGAGAACCTGCTTCAATACAAACCAATGTATCGCGTAAGGTCTCTGACCAGTTAATATCCACTGGTGCATTGTATCCTTTTACAAGTCGCTTATAAGAATTAATAATTGGATTATTCAGTAACGTCATCCCTTTGATATGTTCAAGAACTCCTGCAGTGAAGTAGTAAGCAGTATCACTGATTCGATTTTCTTTTTCGGTATCTGTAAATACATTCTTACCCATCTCATCATACAATTTAAACGTAAGATGCATTCCTGAACCATTTACACCACATAATGGTTTTGGCATAAACGTTGCATGACATCCATGTCTTCTCGCCGTTGTTCGAACAACCATTTTGAAAGTAGCAATGTTATCGGCAGAACGTAATGCATCATCACTTTTGAAATCTATTTCGTGCTGTGCCACCGCTCTTGAATGATAAGAACTCTCTACTTCAAATCCCATCTCTTCTAAGAATATAACCATTTCACGTCTTGCATTTTGACCTGAATCCAAAGGTCCAATATCAAAATAAGCACCTGTTTCTCTAGTAGATGTGGTTGGCTCACCATTTTCATCTGTATCAAATAAAAAGAATTCGCATTCTGAACCAACATCTAATGTGTATCCTAAATTACTAGCCTTCTTAATTACCTCTTTTAAAACATTTCTGGAATCTGCCTCAAAAGGTTCTCCATTCTCTTTTCTGACATCGCATAGCAGTCTTGCTACTTTTCCCTGTTGTGGTCTCCAAGGAAATATTGCAAACGTATCTAAATCTGGCACTAAGAATAAATGTCCCACATGGCCATCCATACCTTCAATTGCCGCACCATCAAATCTGCATTTGTTATTCAGCACCTTTTCCAACTGACTTGTTGTAACCGCCATGTTTTTTAACGTGCCAAAAATATCAACAAACTGAAGACGAATAAATTCTACATCCTCTTCTTCTACTAAATCCATTATATCTTGTTTTGTATATTTACTCACAGTAATCGCACCCTTTCCACAAAGCAATATCCTTAATCACCTATTAAATATTCTTACATATGTAAAAAGGCAAGGTAAGTCTATGTTAGACCACCTTGCCCAATTTCTTTTAATATTAACAAGAAACATCTTCTTTGTCAATTCCAACACCATATAAAGTTTATTGCGAAACCTTATATAATATTATAGTGCTCTAACGCTTTGTATATTCCATCTTCATGTATATCTGCGGTTACATAATCTACTTTATCAAAAAGATATGGATTGCTATTGCCCATTGCGATACTAATTCCTGCATTGGCTAGCATAGATAAATCATTGGTACTATCGCCAATTGCTATGGTATGTTCTTTCGGAATATGAAGATACTCAGCTATAACGTCCATACCAGTTGCTTTTGAAAAACCTGCTGGAATTAGCTCAAAGAAGTCACTTTTTCGTTCAATCACTTCAAATTCCAACTCATATTTCTTTCGAAACGAATCAAAATCTGATCCTTCCACAATCCAAAGCGCCATTTTATCAAATGTAATATCCGGATCATCCCACAGTTTTTGAAACTCTGCTTGATTGTTAAATGCGTCTCTATAATGCTTAATCATATCTACTTCAGGATGCAAGCATTCATTCCTGTAATAAATGCAGTCGTTTCCTTCCAAAATACCATCAATGTTATAAGCTAACAAATCCTCTACAATCTGTATGGACTTTTGATGCCCTAATTCCTGCTTCATTATCTCCTGTCCGTGGAGATAAATATTCGTTCCACATCCGCATACAAATCCATCAAAGGATATGTCTTTTATAAACTGGTCGATCGCTATATATGTTCTTCCAGTATTAATAAAAGTATAATGTCCATTCTTTTTCGCCAGACGGATTGCTTCTATGGTCGAATCAGGTATTCCACCCTTATCTTCTGGAACAATTGTTCCATCAATATCAAAAAATATTGCGTACTGGTTCATAATTTCTCCTGTTCTGCTCATTTCTACTTTCTTCTTACTTTCCATTATAACGGATTCCATCTGCTGATACCAACCCTTTCCTGCATTTTGTATAATTTTTATAAATCAAAGTATTGTAGAAAAGGACTTTTTGTACTATACTAACAAGTATATGGTTTACACTATATTGGGAGGAATATTACGATGAAAAATTTTTCGGCAAAAAGAATTTCAACTTTATTATTATCTTGTTTCATGATTTTAAGTACAACTTCATGTAACAATACTTCCACAAACACTAAGAATACAGAAACACCTACTCCAGAAACTGCAGAAAGTACAGAAGCCACACCTGATATAACCGAGGATACCGTTACTGCTTCTCCTAAGGTAAATACTTCTATTAATAAGATTGAAGCTGGATTAGGGGATTTAAAACTATACTATAACAAAAACTGGACTTATGACAGTGAACAAAGTGAAGATGCAAGTCTTGCATTTACAAGAGGCAGTACATTGATTGGCGTTATGTGTACACAAGAGTCTACATACCAGCTGCCACAGGATATGATGGCAAAATCCTTGGACGTTGCCAAGCAGAACGACAAAGAACTAAAGATGATACAGGATATGAAAAAAATTAAGGTGAATGGCGACACCTGGTACGAATGCGTCTACAAGACAGGCAAAGGGGACAAGACTCAATATTCTCTACAGCGTACTTATGCAAAGAATTATTATGCTTATACCGTAACCTATACTGGTTTGAAAGATGATTATGAAGCTTATAAATCTAACGCTATGACTATATTAGACAGCTGCATTATGAATGTTCCAGAGAACCCTGGCGAAAAAGAGGCTAAGAAAGAACTGATTGGTGAACTTGATGCTGGAAAATACGGTTACTTAGAATTAAAGAATGATGGTACTTATTATTGGTACAGCAATTCATCAAAAGCTGTGGACAATGTTCACTATGGAACTTATGCGTGCGATAATAAAATCAAAGCTATGAACGTAACTGAAGGCAAAAAAGGATATTATTTAGCACTGTTTCCAACCAAGTATTTCGTAAATGGGGAAGAAAAGGATATGGGAACTTATAAGATTGACCTTGCTATTTCCAAAGAATCTTCCAGTGATGCAGATTATCGTGGAATTAATTTAAGCAACTATACGGTTTATGATTTTGTTAGAATAAAATAAAATATTAGGACGTGTGAGTTCTTCCACACGTCCTTTTTTTGCTAAAGTACAGCGACACCCGCTCGGCGCGGCAAAGCGTGAGGAACTCACACTTTGTTCTTCTATTACTTAGAAAGTTGTAACATCAATCGATTCAATCACAACGTCTTTTTCTGGCTTGTCATTGGCATCTGTTTTGGTTGCTGCAATTTCATCTACAACATCCAATCCTTCGTAAACCTGTCCGAATACTGTGTAACCACCACTCAAATATAAGGCTCCGCCAACTTTTAAGTAATTATCAATTACACTATCGTCATATGCATCTAATGTTAAGCCTGTAGATTGTTTATACATCTGAATATACTGGTCTAAGCCTTGTTTTATCTGCTCCTTATCAGCAGAATCTTTTGCATCCTGTTGTACAATAAAGAACTGGCTGCCATTGGTGTTTCCACCACCTGCATTTGCCATACATAAGGAACCACGTAAAGGAATTAAGTACTTGTTAATTTCATCTTCAAAATTACCTCCGAAAGCACTTTCTCCACCCATACCAGTACCTTGTGGATCACCACCTTGAATCATGAAATCCTTTATTACACGGTGGAATGTTACGCCATTATAATATCCTTTCTTCGCTAATGTTAGAAAGTTTTCTACTGCTTTTGGTGCTGCATCTTTAAAAAAGTGTACCTTAATGTCTCCATAATCTTTGATGTGAAGGGTAGCTACTGTTTCTCCCTTTTGAGGTTCAGCTAACTGATCGACTTCTGCACTAGATGCATCTTGGCCATTAATCTCTGTAGTATCGTCTACTGCTTTTGATGGTTCCACTTGTGCTGTACCATCCTGATCACTTGTTCCTGCATTGGATTTGTTGTTTGAACCACATCCAATTAACGCTGCGGATAAAGATAAAACACAGCCTAATGTAACTGCTTTCTTTAATAACATTTTCTTCCTCATCGAATCTTCACCTTTCTTACCTTTCCTTTTATTGTTTTTTCTTGTAACTGGTCACAGACCATCTTACCTTTCTTATTCAGAATCTCAACATAAGTAATACTTTCACGCACATCAATGATACCTATATCCTCTGCTGTTACGCCTTCAATGCTGCAAATGGTTCCAACTACATCGCCTGCACGAAGTTTGGACTTTCTACCGCCACCGATGCAAAGCTTGGTAATATCCTTTTGAAATACTGCCCCTTTACCCGCTTTGGGCTTCATTTTCTGCTGTTGGCGTTTCCTAAATTCTTTTTCTTTTACTTCCCATTCTGCATCTTTAGGCTCTAATGACTCCAAGTTTTGCATCTGAATTTCCACATTGATATATCGCTCAACCGAATGAAGCATTTTTACATCTTCTTGACTAACAAAGCTGATTGCTTTACCTGATTTTCCATTTCTTCCTGTTCTTCCGATTCGATGAACATAGGACTCTTTGCTTGTTGGAAAATCGTAATTAATCACATGGGTAATTTCTTCAAAGTCAATTCCTCTTGCTGCTACTTCTGTTGCAATGAGATAATAAAATCTTCCCTCACGAAAATCTTCTATTGTTTTCAGTCTTTCTTTCTGATCAACTAGTCCATGGAGCATACAGCAGCGTACTTTTGCCTTTCTTAACTGACGGTAAAGTACATTTACCATATCTCTTGTTGCACAGAAAATCATACAGCTTTTCGGATTTTCTTCAATGAGGACATCCATAAGGCAAGCAAACTTTTCTTCATTTTCGACAAAATAGCCTGTCTGAACAATTTGATCTACTGTTAGGGTTTTGCTTTCAAGAAATATTTCCTTTGCATCTTTCATGTAGTTATGGCTTAACTGTTCTACATTTTCATCAATTGTAGCAGAAAATAGCATCGTAACCCGCTGCTTTGGAAGTAATTCAAGAACTTTCTTTACATCTTCTAAAAATCCCATGTCTAACATCAGATCCGCTTCATCAATCACTAGATATTTCACTCTATCTAGCTTCAAGGCATCTCTTTCAATCAGATCTAAGGTTCTTCCTGGTGTTCCCACTACAATGTGAGACTTCTGCTTTACAGTTCTAATCTGCTTATCAATCGGAAAACCGCCGAAAACAGCCGGTACTTTCAAGCGTTTTCTGCGGCCAATGTGAAATAGTTCATTACTTACTTGTACTGCAAGTTCCCTTGTTGGTTCAAGAACAATCGCCTGTGGGTGATTTTCATCCCAATTAACCAATTCACAAAGAGGCACTCCAAATGCAGCCGTCTTTCCACTGCCTGTCTTAGATTTTACTACAATATCTTTTCCATCTAAAATAAGCGGAATCACCAGTTCCTGTACCTTGGTTGGCGCATTATATCTTAACATTGTTAATGCTTCAAGTATTTCTCTACTTAGTCCGTACCTTGAAAATAAATTCTGATTCATATTTTTACCCTTTGATTATACGTTTATTTGATGAAATTTTTTTGTTTTTTCAACTTTTTTATCTTAACAGATTTTTGCGTAAATAAAAAGTCGTTATCCTACATTTCTTCGTAAGATAACGACTTTTTCCTAATTCAAGTAAAAACGAAGCTCATCCATAAGTTTCTGTTCCAGCTTCACGATATCATCAACCATCTTTTTTACTTCTTCATCTGCTGCAGGATATTTGTTAAAATAACGGCTAATAGATTGGATTCCCATGTTGCATCCATCAATCATCAGACTTGCAATCTCACTGTCAGTAGGCTCTGTTGCATATTTTACATTGATTTTCATCCATGCCATTGCAGTTGCCATTTTATTTGGCTCTTTATCTTCCTCGCCATATTCCTGTAAACGGCTTTCTGTCTTTTTCTCGATTTCCTGATGTTTTTTTCGGGATTCTTCTAGCTGTTCACGCATTTTTATATTTTTCACCCTGTCAATTACCTCGTCAAAACTTTTTGTCGCCATTTTAACGCCTGCATTACATTCTTTCAATAAATGAATGGTATCTTCATTTGCCATATGACATCTCTCCTATCTTATATAGGATTAGTGTGCCCAAAACTTAGCATATTATTAATAACCTTCCATCATTCTCAAAGTGTATTTATCACCATCTTTGATTTCAATACCATCAACACCAGTCTGTGATGATTCACCATTTACTTCTACACTCCACCACAATTGTTTGGAATCGTCTGCTTTCATTCCATCAACGCCTGTGATATATCTTCCATAATCACTGTCTTGATATTCGACGAGTTTTTCTTTATCTAATAAATCACCTAATGTTTTTTCTTCTGTTTCAAAAGAATATGTCTTATCGTAATCCTCTTTTTCGTTTACAACGTTTACTTCTACATTGTTCTGTCCAGCTTGTGTAGTATTCTTATTATTTGAAAAACCACCTCGAGCTAAAAATACGCCTCCAATTGCAAGTAAAATGATTAAGACGCTAACAATTAGCTCAATTTTAAAGCTTTTTTGCTTTTTCATATAATTTACCTTCCTTCTTCATTTGTCGTCGACTAATAATACCATAATTCAACATGCTTGCATAGTTTTTTTTGTTTCAATTTTTCTTTGTCTTCCTGTTTTGTCTATATAGTAATCGGACTTTATAATTAGATTGGATACCTTCACAAAGGAGTATCCTCTCTTTTGCAATGTCCCAATCACTTTGTTTAATGCTTTC
>CALFNR010000067.1:0-73442 GCA_937903005.1 uncultured Lachnoclostridium sp.
TTTATAAATGTGAGGACTGCAGTGGATGCCCATACAAAAAGGACTGTATGAAAGGGAACGAATCGAAAAATAACTAAGTAGGAGAGAAATTGTAGGGCTATTTTTTACTTAAACCGTAAGTGAGTGATAACCCTTAACTTCATTCATAACTTGTAAATAAATTCAAGAAATTATAGAAGAATCCCCCACTTTATGATAAACTTTACATGATACAATAAAAACCGGAAGGCAATAGAGATAGGAGGGCATGAATGAATAAAAAATTATTCATGAAAAACTTGCAGAAACGTTTACTTGCCAGCTTATTAGCAGTAACGTTATCAGTACCAGCACAAAGTACACCGTTGTTTGCATCTGGCATTCATGAAACTGACAGAAAGCCAGCACATTACAACCAAGCAATCGTAGATGAGCTGCAGAAATTATGCACCGATGGAGAAAATGCAATCGACATCTTAGATGAACTTCGCAGACAAGGCATTGTCGATGAAACCGGTGCGCCAATTGAAAATGGTACATTTAATGTCAATGGCAAGAAGATGACAGAAGAAGAGTTTATAAAAGAAGCCAGAAAGCAAAAAACAGGTAAAGTCTGTGTCGATGGCAGTGAGATTACTTGGGAAGAGGTCAATCGTCTTTTGGCACTTAAGGAATCTTTAAAAGAACTTAAGGAATTCGTAGGTGAAGAGGTCGATATAAACGAAAGTAATCGGGAGGAGTATCTTGCAAGTGCAATGTCATTAAAACAGCAGCTTACAGAAGGAAATGTACTTGTTTATGATGATCCAGCAGGAAGTACATATGGGGCAGGAATCAGTCATCAGGCGAGAGTTCAAGTGAATTTAGATAGAACATCCCTGAATGAAACAGGAAACGATCAGGTTATTAACGCTACAGTTAGCCTGAAAACAAAGCAAAGTGTACCTGTAACGTTACAGTATCATACATTTTCAGGTTCTGCGTCGGCAGAAGGAAGCGGTACGGTAACAATTCCAGCAGGAGAAACAACGGCTAGTTTTTCAGTTAAGTATCATGGCTCTGTTGAGAAAAGAAATGGAGATCGTGTTTTTTATATAGAGTGCAATCAGATTCAAAATGCACTTTTTGAAAATGGTGCTTCTTATGGAAAAAGTATAACATTTCCAATCACAGTGAAAAAGAGTGATTCGTTCCCGTATGAACATAATATTCCAGGAAACGTATCGGTGAAAGCGGAAAAAACAAGACGAACCTGGACTACAAAGGAATGGTATGATCCATTTAATTGGACTAGAAAAGAACATCATGAAGACACATATCATAAATATATCACTTGTGAGTTAACCTATAAAAATATTGCAAGTTACATTCAAGCGTGGCCAGATAATTACTATAAGTTTACATATAACGAAAATCCTTCATACAGTGTTGGAGGCGTTTCATCCTCTGGTACAGGTTCCTTCGTAAAGGAATACGGAAGAGTGACTCTTCCAATAAATTCCGTTTGGTCCTATAACACACATGCATCAAAAGTGGAGCATGACTACAATTACGTTGGTGGAATTTCTTCCAATATGTACATAAAAGAAATTCACGAAAGAATTAATTTAACGGGCTTAAGAATTCCAAGCGGTATATTCTACGTAGGTCAGTCTGTGCCAATTACAGCAACATTTGACCAATATACCAAGTTAGATGATTCGGTTCAGTTAAAGATGACAGACGGAACGGTCTTAACACCTGTAGAAAAGGGAACAGTAGGAAATAGCTGTACATTCCTTTATCAAGTTCCAGAGGTTCCAAGTGGTAACATTCCGAATATCAGCGAATTATCCTTACATGGAACAAAATCCTACAGTGATGATCTTTTGGTAATTTCAGGACAGGGACGAGATAACACGACATTTAACCTGGAACTATTATCAAGCAATTCACCAGAAACCATTCAGATTGGGAATGACAAATGCTTGTTACGCTATTATAAAGATGCAAGCTTTTCCAATATAGAGGTTAACATTGATGATCAGAAACCAGGTAGTCAGTGGGTTACAGAAGTTGTCAGTGTCAATCAAGGTGGAGATGGCGTTTACCGTAAATGGATTCAAAGTAACTGCGAGCCAATCGATGCTTTGGATTTAAGAAAAATGAAAAGAAAAGACTTAAAGACTGGTAAACAGGTGCAAGAGGCATTAAAAGAAACCCCATATGCGGTGTATGCAGATGAAGAAAAATATGCGATTTCTTATTACGTTAAATCCATGTATTTGTCTGTAGACGGAGGGGTTACACGTATACCTCTTTATGTGGTTACACAAAACGGTTCCACAACAGAAACCAACGAAATTCCAGTTGCACTTATTGCATATTATAAAACAGTGCTCAATGCTGGTACAGAACCACGTAAAGACGTGGCAGAACTTTTTATGGATTCGGACATTGGAAGTACATATGACTATATCAAAGAGGAAAATGAGGCCGAGCTAGTATTCAGCCAGACAAGCAGAGGAGTGGTTGTACCACAGTTCTATGAAGTAAAGAACGCAGTGTTTACTTACCCAGGTGCAGCAACCATTGATTACTATAATGAGAATCCGTTTTTCTCTAGCTGGGGAAGTCTTGTAGACGATTCCAATAAACTTGTAAGTTATCATCTGGATTATGATGGAGACTTAAAAAATCTCGTTACAAGTGGAAGAAAAAATCCAGTTTATGTGGAAAGTACGGAACAAGCGGATGTTCATGAATCTAGTACCATAAAGGATGAAGAAGAGAAGAATCGTATTTTAACTTTAAAGGAGGAATCAGTAGAAGACGATACGCCTGCCATAACAACCCAGCAGTATGAGATGAAAGGGTCCTTTATTACCAATCCATTCCGTATGGAAACAGATGAATTAGGATTTGTCGCAAGATTAGATAGTGATGTAAACTTTTCTTTCTATGGAACTGACAACTTAATCTGGGTAAGTTCCGATGAAAGTATTGCTAATGTAAGATATCCAGAACAGTTTAGAGGAGAAAAGGCTTCCACTTATGGTGCAGATCACACAGCACCAGTAGAAATTATTCCAACGGGTAAAGTAGGGAAAGTATATTTCACACTATACGCCTTAAATGATGGCTTTGATGGCTATACGCCAGTCGAAGTGTGTCGTAGCGTGACGCTTTTGTGTGAACCAGGTAAGGAACCTTACTTAAGAATCCCTTCTTCTAATGGGAAATCAGCTTCTTTAAGCTGTAATCAAAACGAAAGCCTTGATGTATGCTTTATCAGTAACTTAACAGCACAAAATGCAGAAGAAGCAGAAAAGCTTTCGAATTTAGGCGAATATCTAGTATCGGAATATCCAACAGCATTTACAATAGAAGTATACGAGACAGATTTTGCTGGTCAGCCATTAGGGAAACCGGTCCATACAGATACGAAAATATCCACCAATAAAAATACAGTTGGCAAGATGACCATTCCAGAAGGAATTCTTAAAAAAGTATCGAGCAATGCTGAAGCAGTATATACGGTCAAAATATCAGCGGAAAGCATAAGAGCCTATGGAACAGAGACGAGTATAGAGCAGAAAAAGGAACTTAAGACAGCTACAGCAAGTATTATGGTAAATGCTAATCCACCAAGTCTGAGACTTGAAAAATTAAAAAGCTATAGTATTCTAGATAACAGCAAACTGCCAATTACTTATGAGTTAGAAACAAATGGGGCAACATTAGCAGCAACAAGCCTCACAATTACAGATTCAGACGGTAATACAGTGCTTTCGAAAGCGCTGAAACAAGGTAAGCATACATTATCATGGAAGCCGCAAAGAGTAGGCGACCAATTAAAGAAAACATATGTAGTAAAAGCAAGCATTCAGGCGGGGAGTGGCGATACACCAACGCTGGATAGTTATGTGGTAAACATATATAATCATGAAGCACTTGATGTTTTAGTAAATGCAGCAGATGGAAAAAGTGTTGCAGGGAAAACGGATGTTGATGAAGTTACACAAGACAATCATGATAAAGTAAAATCCTTGATTAGTAAAGATGGAAAAACACTTTCATTCGATAACAAAAAAATCTCCATACAGGATTTGTCAAAAGATATTAATCTTGCATCCATGATTAGCATTAATTACGGTGATTATGTATGGGGACAGATATCGGATCAGATTGAATGGGATGTTGCTGATGCTAAAAATAAAAATATAAACGCTTCAGCTACTACGTTAAATTACGCCCAAGGTGGAGTTTATTCCAATATTAATTCCTATAATTATGTAAGTTATTCACCTAGCGAAAACTTTATGACTGTCAGTATGTATAATGGAAAAACAGTCATTACAGCGACACATGCTCGTACTGGTATGAAGAGCAGCATTAAAGTTACATCTAAAACTTTAAGAAATCAGTTGTATTTATTTAAGTTTTTACCAGAACAGAAGACAAAGCTGGAATATACAAATGGCGCTGGAAAAGAGTGTATTATGTACTCTGATGAAAATGGAGAACTTGCCTTATATGAAGAAAAAGGTATTGTAAGCGACATTCATTTGTACTCAGAAAATGATTCCGAAAGCTATATTGGAACGATTGCCTACAAAGATATCCTATCAGGGGAACAGGATATAAGCAAACTTCAGTATTATCCAGTAAATAATTATATGCTTCGTTCTCTTTCAAAAGTAAATATTTATGTAACAGACGAAAAGGGAGCCCCATACGCCAATAAAAAACTTTGGATACGTGGTGGAGTTTATAAGAATGAAGAATACTGTTATGCTGCTAACCTTGGTCAAAATAGAAATCATTTAGAGGATGGAAAACAAGACCAGATATTTACAACCGATCAAAATGGCGCAATCACAGTTTATTTTGACGCAAGCCAGTTTTATAGCTTAAGTGAAGAAACGATAGCAGAGCGTGCGATTCAGCCAGAAGATTATATCTTATATAATTTTGAGATGAAATTCCAGCCGAATGACCAAGTGGATAAAGTGAAGAAAGCTTACGAACCACAAATGGTTCATGTTAGCTCACAGCTAAATCCGTATAATATTCTTAAGGACTGTAATGCCTATGTACAGGCACGTGTGGTGAAAACAGGGGCAAATACTTCTGTAATCAATAGACAGTTATATTGCCAGAGAGAAAAATCAGGAACCATCGGTGACATTACGGATATTTACGGATACAAAGGTGCAATTGGATTAAGCAAACATTATCCAAAAGCTAGTGTTTATACAGAGTCGTTAATGTGGGGAGAACCCGTTGAAACGGAGTCTTATATCTATAAAGATAGAGATGGCAGGGAAATAAATTACGGTATTGCTCTTAGGGAAATCGATAAGGATAAATATAAATTAAACTATGCGGATACATATGGTGCAGAGTTTGAAAATCAGAAAAGCAAAGTAGTTACTTATCCATTTGCAGATATGCCAGTAGTAGAATCTACATGGGATTTGAACATTTCTTCTATTAATAAAGTGATACCACAAAATAAAGTGGTTCCGCTTCAAGTGGAAATGTATAAAGAAGCAAATGTTCTAAAGGAAATAGTGAGTGATTTACGATGCACAACCAAGACAAATGAGGAACCAATTAATGCTGAAGTAAAAGATGATTTGCAAGAATTATTGGATTCTATTAGTAGTAACATGGATTGGGCTGGACCGTTAACAAACCAAATGAAAAAAGATAAACTATTTGGTTATGCAAGCCAGGGGTTAAGTAAATTAGTCAGTGTGACTGGTTTACCATTAGATGTACAGCTTTTACCAACAAAAGATCCAAGATGTTTTCATGTAACGGTTTCAATAGGAAGTACATTAGTGGATTATTATGACGAACAAGAAGATTATAAAAATAGAGCAGGTGAAGTTCAAAATACTTATACGAAAGGGCATTTAAAAGGGGATTTAGTCAGAGAAGAATATAATAATGAAGGCCATCATTCCAATTCAGAATTTACAGAGGAATACGGAATAACCAATAATGGTGGCAAGTACACTGCAAAGCATATAGACAATAGTCAAACCAAAAATATTTACGAGGCCCTTTGGAATACGGGGAAAGATTGCGTTGCCGATCAGGTAATGAGCTTTAAACGCCAAGGAGCACAGGCAAAAGCAAAACAAAATTACACCAAAAAAATTGGTAAGGCAAAAGCAACGTTTGGTGGATGTATGTACTATGAATTCCGTTATGGCGATGATGGAAAATGGGAAGTTGTCTTCTATGGTGGAGGATTTGATGCAGGATTTGGTGTAGACTTTGGATATACCCAAAACTTTATGCTTGGACCTATACCTGTAAGCTGTACCTTAAATCTAGGAATCAATGCTTCAATGGGATTTGCTACTACCAATACTGGTAGTTTTGAAGGCATTAGCAATAAGAGCAATTATCTGACACAAGCAGAAATAAGCATGATATGTGGTGCATTTGCTGGAGTAGGTTGGGATTGTGGATTTGTTGCAGTGAAACTAGGAATAAACGGAAATCTAACAGGATCATACGCCATAAGAAATCTGGATGCCTGGAATGTAAATTACAAGGAAAAGCTATTAGAAAAAGAGAATAAAGTTGGAACAAAAGCATCAGTTGTAGGTGAACTAGGCTTGAAGTTTTCTGTTAAGGTTCTGTTCTGGAGTTACTCAAAGAAACTATGGTCAGCGTCCCACCAGTTTGTAGATGTTACGGATGGTGAATACGACGATATTGCTGGCTGGTGGCAGAAATCAGTAGAAGCCATCCATACAGAGCCGATAGATGTTCCGGCACAACTTTGTTCCATTAATGAAGTGAGTCAAGAAAGCAGGGCTTATTTAGCCTCTAATGACCGTGAATGGGCTGGTGGAAGCAGTGAAAAATTAGCAGAAGATGAAATGAGCTCATTAAAATTAATGCAGAGCAATGCGTATAGTTTTGCAGAACCTATCTATAATGACGATGGTAGTATTATTGCATATTTATCGGATTCTGATAGTTCTGAGTTGGAAGATACATTAGCAAGCTATGCTGTGAGAAAAGAAGGAAGCTATGTCAATCAACATGGTATAGATCCAGTTACTTACACAACTGATGTATTAAATAATGAAACTGGAGCTAGAGGAGCCGATGGAAAACTAGATCCTATCTATGATGATGAAGGCAAAGTAATAAACAAATACCGTAAAACAGAAAGAACTGGTTATGGTGACAGTACAGTAAGGATAGCAGGAACCAAGGACTTTAGTATTGCAGCCTGGGTACGCCAAAGCAATCCGATTTCAGATAGCATAGCAGAAAATACTAGTTATGAAGATATGATGGTAATGATAAATCAGGCAGAAATCTATTCTTCCATCTGGACTGGAGATAAGTGGACTACATGTAAACTTACCGACAATAATACGGGAGATTTGTCACCAGCAGTAGCAGTAAATGGAGACTATGCTGTTGTAGCTTGGAGAAGCTGTGCTGGTTCAAATTCAAGTAATCCAATGGATTTCAATGTACGTGATGAAATTCATGCCAGAGTTTATAACAAGCAAAAGGATACATGGGGAGAAACCGTTACTCTATATAATGGACAGACTGGAAGTGTTCATGGTTTAGAAGTTTCTATTATGTCGGATGGTACGGTAATGGCTGCCTACATTATTAAGACTGGTGATGATGCAGGAGTAATGACTGATACGGAAATTATGTACACAGTAATAGATGGAAATGGTACTGTGAAAGAAAGCATGCGAGTAACCAATGACAACAATATTGATCAGAATCTACAGGTAACAAAGATAAACTGGAACGGAGAAGAACATTTTATCCTAGGATGGTTTAATGAAAGAGAGTCAACGGAACTGGATGAGGAAGGAAAAGCAGTTCCAGTACGTGATATTAAATTATTGGCAATTAATTCACTAGGTATGCCAAGCAGTGACTTTGTGGAAAGCATTCATGATGCAGGTGCTGACATTAATTGCACAAACTTTAGATTTAGCAAACCTGGAAAGGATGCTGCTTTAAATGATTTATCAATTGTGTGGCTATCTATGTGTAAAGAACAGTCAGAGGAAAAGAAAGAAGAGGAATCAGCAACTAAGAATACCTATATTTTATCTGCAATTCGCTTCTCGGAGATCAACCATAAAATTATGTTAAGTACACCATTAGAAATTGCAAGAATGAAAACAGGGGAAACGATTGATGAATTCTCATCCTATAGCGATCAGGATACCATTCAGACTGTATTACAAAGTACAGATTACACCATTGATCCAAAAGATCCGAAAACGTATGAAGTTGATACAGTTAAAGTGTTAGATGAAACTGACGGCAAGGAAAAGACACAAAATATTTATACACCAGTTGGAAAGGCCAGTATGTATACCGTAACAAGTAAATTCAAGTTGTGTGCACTAGAAACACAAGAAGTATACGCAGACAGAAGCAACGTTGTTATGGGATTCTCTACGCCAATCGGATTTACGGTAAAAAATACAGGTATTCGTCCGATTGATAAAATTACATTGACATTGGACGGCAATCCTATCGAAATTGATGCTAAATTACTTCCAGGAGAATGCCAGACAATATCTGAATACTATAAGGTACCAGCTGACACTATTAAAGACGTAACCTATTCCATTACAGCACATAGTGGTGAAATTGCATCCAAAGCAGATGATTGCAGTGGGGTGGTTAAGTTAAACTTGCCAGATGTAGCAGTACGTAATGTAGAGCTTACAAAAGAAGATGATAGGGAGCGTACCGTTCAGGTATCTCTTAGCAATGAAAGTCGAGTACCATTAAAAAAAGGTGGAAAGCAAATTGTTGTTGGCCTGTATGACAGGAATCCAGAAATAAGTTCAAAAGAACTAGAACCAATTGATACGATTACCATTAAGGAGAATGATGATCTGGCTTTAGTAGATGCACATGCCTATAATTGTCAGTTTAAGTTATCAAAAGAGAAACTGGAACAATTGATTCAAAATCATTACTCTAAGAAAGAGTTAGAAAAGAGTAATCATGAAATTCCAGACAAGGGACTTGAATTGTTCGTGAAAGCATGGATATTAGATGAGTCGGGAGAAATACTGGAGGAAGATTACACTGGCGACAATAGTGGATGGGTTCAGATTGAAAGTCTGACGAAGAAATACCAGAGTGATTATTCTATCAGTTCTCATGTTGAAAAAGCAGAGAATTCTGTTGATGCTGTTGTTTCCATTAGGAATAACTCTTATGCCGAGTCACTAACAGGAAATGCAGTTGCAGTTTTATGTGACAGTAAGGGTAAGGTGATGAGTAAGGCAAAACAGACTTATAATCCAGAAGAAGGAGAATATGGGGTTGTCTGCGTGAAGGAAGAAGAAAATAAGGATATTACAATTCCATTTACAGAGAAAGATTTACTAGATGGATATAAGTTAGAAGATGCTGTTACGATTAAAGCAAGTTTCGGGACCATCGATCTAAATGACCAGTCAGTACAATTAGAACAATTTAGTGTCAAGGGACAACAAGTCGCATGTGATTTATTTGAGACAAGTAACAGTAAACCAGTTGTAACGAAACAGAATAAGGATATTATGATACATGGTGAGTCCGTTAAAGAAAAAGTGGAAGTACACACGAAGTATTATAGTATTTCAAAGAAGCTTAATGATAGGCAACGTAAGACCTTTGTATCCACTGTTGCAAAAAACCCTGGAGACAAATTGGAGATTAGAGTAAATGGTAAGCTCGTTGCAAAGGGAATCGGGGCACAAATTATAGATGCTAATTTGAGAAACGATTATAATACCATTCAAGCAACTGTTGAGGGCACTCCAATGAAACAAATGGATGTGGTACGTAAAGTTGTAACAAAACAAAAGAATGGAAATCAATGGACTAAGAAAGTGAAAGAACGCTATATGCTTAATCAGGATGGTAAGCCTGTAGATGCAGAAGGTGAAGAAATTGATTTAGAAGCCAAAGACGTAGTAAGTTATGAAGAAGTGTATGTAGTAAACCAAAGCATATACAAGGCAGATTTATCTCTTGCAGGTAATGCAGAAGAAAAAGTTCAGAAGAAAGAACCAAGCAATCAGGTTTTACTTTTGAAATCCAAAATGATAGCCAATAAAAAGGGAAAAGTGGATGTTTGCCGTTTAACATGGAATGCAATTGAAAATGCAGATGGCTATTTGGTATATGGTGCAAAATGCGATACACTTCAAAAGTCCTATGCATTCAAGAGATTGGCAAAGATAAAAGGAAATAAAAAGTTAACGTTTACTCAGAAGTCCTTAAAAGCAAACCAGGGCTATAAGTATTTGGTAAAGGCATATAGAATGAAGGGTGGAAAGCAGGAAATTATTGCACGTTCTTATGTGGTACGAACGTTTGCGTTCCAGAAAGATTCCAAATATGGTAATCCAACGAACATAAAGATAGCGAAAACCACCTTTACAACGAAAAAAGGTAAATTTGTTAAACTGGAACCAAGGGTAATCTGGCCAAAGGGAAAGAAAAAGAAAAAATATGGACCAGAGATACGTTATATTTCATCAGATCCAAGTATTGCAACTGTAACAAGCAGTGGTAAAGTAAAAGGAAGAAAGAAAGGAAGCTGTTATATTTACATGATTGCACAGAATGGAGTCTGGAAGAAAGTTAAGGTTTGGGTAAAACAATAGAGTGATTATCATGCCAAACATTAAGCCAATATCTGAGCTGAGAAATTAATCAGAAGTATTGTAGAAAGCAGATGCGAAAGATTTGCTTGGCTTATAGAAAATACCCGCCTGTATTTTATAGTTTGTCTAAAATGCAGGCGGGTATAGATAGGTAATTAAATTACCCAGAGAGAATTATATCTTATTTCCTATATCATATGCCTGTCGCAAATAGTCCGTATTTGCAACATCTGCCGGAGTGTTCATACCATATGCCATAAGATAGCCAGCATCAGTATTTCCTTCTCCACGGAAGCAGGATATATACTGATGATAGGAATCAAACATTGTCTGCATATATTTTTCTTCTGGTGCAGCCCCTGATGATATTAAGAAAAACTTTTTGTTACTCAACAAAGATTCAACAGCAAAGGTTCTATCCAAAACACGTTTCATCATAGATGTCCAAGTATAAAAGTAAACTGGAGAAGCAAAAACAATAACATCTGCTTCCAGCATTCTGCTATAAATCTCTGTCATATCATCTTGCTGTACACACTTTCCATTATTTTTCTGACAAGCCCCACATCCAATACAATCTTTAATCCCCTTTTCTTTTAACTCAATTTTAGAAACACTATGTCCCGCGTCTTGTGCTCCATTGGAAAATTGTTCTGCTAATTGTCCAGTTACTCCGTTTGTTCTTGCACTTCCATGTAAAATCAGTATTTTCATATTCTCATTCCTTTCAGTTTGTAACGCCAAATTTTTTACACTAATGTTTTTCCTTTCCATGCTCCGTGTTTATATCGGAATAATGCGAATACAGCAGTCACTGCCCATGTCAAGCCTGTGGTCAGCCATATTCCCCACATTCCAATAAAAGGAATTGCTGTCAGACTGACTGCAAAAACAACTCTTGCAATAACTTCAACCACTCCGTTTATCAAGGCATACATCGAATCTCCTGCACCATTTAACATATAACGCAGAATCTGTACTCCTCCAAGTGCCAACAAAAACAGACTTGTAATCCGAATACCAGTTGTAGCAATTGAAATGATATCGGCATTCGTAACAAAAATACTCATGATCGGATGTCCAAACAGCCAGAACAGGATCAGTAAGACCACAGATACAACTGCACTGATCTTCAAAGCTGCGATGACTCCAAGAGATATTCTTTCCTGTTTTCCAGCTCCCATATTTTGCCCAGTATAAGTCACAATTGCAGCTCCCAAAGCGGCAAATATCTGCTGTACCAATAACTCAATCTGTGTTGTTGCCGTAAAAGCACCAATCACGGATTCTCCAAACCCATTTACAATACGCTGTAAAATAATGCTAGACACGTAAATCAAAGCATATTGAAGTCCGGTAGGTACGCCTACCTGTAATGTTTTTTTGATAAGTTCTTTATCTATTTTACGATATATAAATGCTTGTCTAAACTGTGGCACCTTTTGAAATGCATAAATAATGCAAAGAATTGCTGCAATCGCCTCTGATAGAACTGTAGCTACAGCCGCACCGGCAACTCCCGTACGGAATACAACTACAAATAGTAAATCCAGAACAATATTTAGCAAGCTGCACACAACCAAGAAAATAAGTGGTGTTTTGGAATCTCCAAGCGCTCTTAAAATAGAAAAAGGCGTATAATAGGCTGCAACTGCAATCAACCCTCCCATAAAAATATACATATAAGTCAAAGCATCCGGAAGAATGGATTGAGGTGTGTTAAGCAGAATCAGAATAGGTTTTGTAGTCACTAATGCAAGCAGTGTCATCACAATTGCAATCAGAATACAGGTATAGCTGCCATTCGCAATTGAAGCAGCAGTTCCCTTTTCATCCTTTGCCCCAAAATATTGCGAAACCACAACACCGGTTCCAATTGCTGCGCCCATGCACATGGACATAAACAGCATGGAAAGCGCATTCGTTGCACCAATTGCTGAAAAAGCCTTATCTCCGACAAACCGCCCTACAATAATTCGATCTGCCAGTGTGTATACCTGTTGAAATAAATTCCCGATTAGAATCGGAATTGAAAATTGAATCAGCAGCTTTACAGGGCTGCCTTTGGTCATATCTACTGTATTCATACTTTCTCCTTATATAATACTGTATTGTTTTAGGACTATTAACTCAAAAATAATCCCTCTGCACTCAATGATGCAGAAGGTTATTCTCCAAGCATCTCTTTGCGAAAAGCGGAAACATATCTATCCATGAGGGAAAGCAACATATCCTGCTGTTCCTCTGTTAAAGATTCCATTGCAAACTTATCTGCCTGATGAATATGCGGAATCAGTGCAGCAGCATACTGTTCGCCCTTTTCTGTTAGATGGATGGTTTTAATTCTCCTATTTTCAGGAAATTCCCGAAGTTCAATATACTCACTTTTATAAAAAGCAGTGACAACATTATTCACAGTCTGCTTTGGTAACAATGTTTTCTCGCAAATTTGCTTTTGAGTACAACCTTTTATCTGTTGTATCGCATTTAGAATATAGAGCGAGTTATAAGAAATGCCTGCCTTTCTGGCATAATCTTCGTATATGGTATTGATACTTTGCCATGCATTACAAAATGCTCTTGTTTTTTCTTCAATATTCAAATAAGTTTTCTCCTTTATTAGTCCTTATTTAGGACTATTATATTGCTTGAATTTATCTTTGTCAATAGTCAATATTTTTAAGCCTGTGGTATACACTGCTGTTACCCGGAATGCTTGCAATTATATGTTACCCTTCTATGATGCGAGAAAAAAAGACAAGATACTATCATCTCATGACGCTTGCTATCAGCAAAAGAAAATGGATGCTGGGCAAGATTATCTACATGGGATACGTCATTTTGGTGACTAACACCATTGTATTTGCTGGGGCTTCTTTGGGCGGCGTTCTACTAACAACTGAGGTTCCTGTAGATGGAGCAGCAATTGCAGTATTGGTGCTTACGATTGCACAGTTATGGAACTTCGTGCAAGAATTGCAGCTCATCTTAGAAGGGAACATCGAGAACATTCTGTCAGAATGGGTGTTGGGCGTGTCTGTTTTCAACTATCCTTAAAACAGATGATAGTGGATGATAAGGAAATTTGCATTCATATAGTACGATATAATCCATTTAGCTATTGAAATGAATCTAAATTAGAGATATGATAAATATATTAGGGAAAAATGAAGTAGGTTGACTTTTTATGTGAAATAAAATTTACAAGGGGTAAGAGAATGATTACAGATTATATTGGGAATACACCCATGGTGCGAATTATGTCGTATGATAAGAATGAATTATTTGTAAAGCTTGAAGGGAATAATGTTTTTGGTAGCGCCAAAGACCGCGCAGCATTGTATGTTTTGACTAATCTTTTGAATCGTAAAGTGATTACAAAGGAAGATACAATTATTGAGAGTTCATCTGGAAATATGGGCATTGCACTTGCGGCTGTGGGAAAGCAGATGGGGCTGAAAATCAAAATTGTAATTGATCAATCCATTTCAAAAATCAACAAATCATTAATCAAATCTTTTGGTGCTGAGCTCATTGAAGCTACAGAGGCAGATAGCAATGGTAGTTACTTAAAGAGCCGGTTAAAGATTGTGCAAGATTATTTAGCAATACATGAACATGTATACTGGTTTAACCAGTATGGGAATGATTTAGTAAGGGAAGCATATCGGGAAACACTGGGAAAAGAAATACTAAGGAATGTTCCGGATGTTGAGTACATATTTGTAGCGGTATCCAGTGGAGGGACTATTGGAGGAATCGCAGAAGCAGCAAAGAGTTATCGAGAGGATATTAAAGTAATTGCGGTAGATGTGGAAGGCTCCAAATTGTACGAACCATCAACAAAAAGTATTAAACATTTTACTGGTATTGGTTCTAGTGTGGAATCTCACAACTTTAAGAGCGCCGATATTGATGATCACATAATAGTAAGTGAGATAGAGTCCATAAAAGGGCTAGATGAATTACTTCAGAATGAGCAGATATTTTTAGGAGAATCTTCAGGTTGTGTATATATGGGAGCCAAAAAATATCTTGATGTACATAACATAAAGGGAGCAAAATGCGTTTTCGTTTCACATGATCGTGGAGAACGTTATTTTGAAATGATACAAAATTTAAAAGAATTATATCATTTACATTAGGAGGAATTTATGGGAAATAAAAATATTTATATCTTTAACTGTCATGAAGTAGAACAAGTCTTAGAGGGAAAGGAACAGGAAATTCTTGAAATTATCAAACATGCTTATCTTGCACATGAAGAGGGAAAAAGTTCACTTCCACATTCAATCTTTTTACGTTTTCCAGAGGATGATAAAAATCGAATAATTGGATTGCCAGCTTACATAGAAATGGAAAAGAAAATGGCAGGTATGAAGTGGATATCTTCATTTCCAGCCAATATAGAACAGGGAATGGAACGAGCATCTGCTATATTGGCTCTTAATAATATGGATAATGGTCATGTGGAAGCAATTTTGGAAAGTTCTGTTATTAGTGCAAAAAGAACCGCAGCAAGTGCATTGTTAGGAGCGATTTATCTTCATCAGAATATGGAAGAGGAAAGACTTGGATTGATTGGATGTGGAAGAATCAATTGTGAAATTATGCATTTTATTTTGTCTAAATTCAAGAAAATAGAGACAATTTATTTATACGACTGTAGCCAGGAAAGAGCTAAGGCATTTGCAGAAGAAAATAAAATAGATGGCATTCAGTTCGTAATTGTAGATAGTGTTGAAGGAATTTTTGGTGCCTGTTCATTAATCAGCTGTGCGACTACAGCAGGAACACCATATATTCAGACAGTTAGCAATATGAATGAAAAAACAACGGTATTAGGAATTTCTTTACGTGATTTTGCTCCTGAAGTAATGTTGCAAGTTCATAATATTGTGGATGACTTGGATCATGTCTGTAGAGAAAGAACCTCTATTCATCTGACCGAGCAGAAAACAGGAAACCGCGATTTTGTGGCGGGAAGTATTGCACAGGTAGTGGCAGGAAAAGTACCAGCAAGAGAGTCTGGCAAAGGAGTAATTTATAGCCCATTTGGACTTGGTATCTTAGATGTCGCACTTGGAAATTATGTAAGGGAACAGGCAGAAAAAAAAGGATTGGGAACAGTAATTTCGAATTTTCTTCCGTAGAAATGGGAACCCAGAAATGAGTTGAAAACAAAACAATGTAAATGGAGTGAGAATGAAGATGAACACAAGATTAATGATTGTTTTTCCAGGACAAGGTACGCAATACGTAGGAATGTACAGTAAATTATTAGGCGATTATAGTAAGGCTGCAGATTTTATGAAGAAGGCAAGCGAGATTTCAGGATTAGATTTGGAAGCTTACATAGAAAATGCAACGGAAGAAAAACTGGCAGAGACACAAATTGCCCAGCCAGCCATTTTTCTTACTGAATATGTGATGTATCGACAACTTGTTGAAACCTATATATTGAATCCAGTATTTATGGCTGGACATAGTTTAGGAGAGATTACAGCATTAGCTTGTTCAGGAGCATTGGATTTTGAAGGTGCAGTAAAGCTTGTTTCCGATCGTGGACGATTCATGTCCCAGGTAGATGGGGATGGTACGATGGCAGCTATTATAGGGATACCTCCAGAAGAAGTAGAAGCAGTCTGCCAGCAGGTAGGACGTGTTGTAGTTTCTAATTACAATTCCCCAGTGCAGACAATTATTTCTGGTGACAGAGATGCAGTGGAAACGGCAGGAAAAGAATTAGAAGCCAAAAATGCAATTGTGAAAAAAATGAAAGTCAGTGGTGCTTTCCATAGTTTTCATATGGAGCAGGCAAAAGATCAGTTTGTGGAAAGAGTAAAAGAAACTCAGGGATACTATTTTGAAAATGCTGTCGTTGCCAATTATGATGCAAAACCTTATTCTTCTAAGGAGGCAATGATAGATAAACTGGGTAAGCAGTTAGTAAGTAGTGTTCGCTGGACAGATATTTTAAAGTACGCAGAGAAAATGGATATTAATACAATTATTGAGGTTGGTCCAGGAAAAACGTTAAAGCGGTTTACAGAGGCAACGACTCCGTCAATACGCTGCTTTTCTATGAGTGACGAAAATGACAGAGAACGAATTGATGCAATTTTGGAAAAGAAAGAAAAAACGGATTGTGATTATGAGAAGCTTGTTACAAGATGTATGGCAATTGCAGTATGCATTCAGAATAAGAATGAGAACAGCACAGAGTATGAAAATGGTGTTGTGATACCATATAAAAAATTAAAAAATTTAAAGGCAGAGATAGAAATTCGTCAAAGTAAAGCAACAGAAGAAGAAGCAAGAACGGCAGTTCGTTTGTTACACCAGATTATGGATACGAAGAAAGCAAGTGTAGAAGTCCAAAAGATGAGAATACACCAGTTATTGTTTGAAACAGGTACCTTAGAGGCATTGGCAGATTTAAGATAGATGCCGTACGGTTGCAATCAATATAGGAATGGGGGAACGGTATGGCAAAGATGGATTTTGATAGTTTATTCCAGACCAATAAGCATGTTGCAAATGTTGCGAACGTTGAGGAAAAAAAGCGGGATAATCAGGTAGCCATTATTGGAGTATCTTTGAATTTTCCTTATGCCAAGAATCTAGATGAAATCTGGAATGTGATGATGGGAAAGGTCGAAAGTTATGGTGAACTTTCAAAGCAGAGAAAAAAAGATTGCGAAGATGTTATGGGGTTATTGGGAGAATCAAAGGATCAATACAATCTTTTAACGGGATGCTTTTTAAAAGATATCAGTCAATTTGATGAAAGTTATTTCGGATATACTCCTAGAGAATCAGAATATATGAGTCCCACACAAAGGGAATTATTACAAGGTGCTGTATTGGCAGTATATGATGCGGGATATGCGTTATCTGCAATTAAAGGTTCCAAGACAGGAGTTTACGTAGGATATATTGGAGATGGAGATGGAGGTCAGTATCTGAATATGCTGAAAGAAATCTTGCCGTCTAACCGAAAATCCATGGCGGTAGCGGGAAATTTAGCTTCCGTCATTGCAGGAAGAATTGCATATGAACTTGATTTACATGGACCAGTAAGTGTAATTGATACAGCTTGCTCATCATCTCTCGTTGCATTGCATACTGCAGTGCAGGCAATACAAAGAGGAGAGTGTGAACAAGCTTTAGTAGGTTCGGCTAAATTAATTTCTTTTCCAATTGAAAATGATTATGTAATTGGAATGGAATCAAAAGATGGTAGAACGCGTGCATTTGACGATGCAGCATCAGGAACAGGAACCGGAGAAGGAATGATTTGTCTGTTCTTAAAGCCATTAGAGAAAGCAAAACAAGACCATGATGACATTTATGCGGTCATTATGGGAAGCAGTGTGAATCATGATGGAAGGACAATGGGCGTTACTGCACCAAATGCAGATGCACAGGAAAAAGTGCTTCTGGATGCCTGGAACAATGCAAAAATTGATCCTAAAGATATCTGTTATATAGAAACACATGGAACAGGAACCAGACTTGGTGATCCAATTGAGGTAACTGGGTTGGAACATGCATTTCAAAATTATACCACGAAGAAACAGTTTTGTGCCATTGGTGCAATGAAGACTAATTTTGGACATCTATATGAAGCATCTGGGTTGGCAGGTGTTGTGAAATTAATTGCTTCCATGCAGCATGGTATTGTTCCACCTAATGCAAATTTTGAAAAACCAAATGGTATCATTAATTTTATAGAATCTCCAGTATATGTAATGGATGAGCCGTTAGAATTGCCCAAAGAGAATTGCATTGTTGGTGTCAGTTCGTTTGGATTTAGTGGAACCAACTGTCATGTTGTCCTCACCAATTCACCAAAAGAGGAAATACGCGATGAACAGTTAGAACAGTATAAATTCCTGTTTTCAGCTCATACAGAGACTGCACTTAGAAAAGAACTAATTGATTTTGGTGAATGGTTAGAAAGTAAGGAAAGTGAAAAATATTCCTGTGCAGATATTTCATCTACCTTATGTAATGGAAGGGACTGGTATCAATACGGTATCGTTCTATTAGCAAGCAATAAGGAAGAAATTTTCATTCGAGTTAAGAATATTATTAGACAGATTGATGCACAAAATTGTGAAGAACTTTTGGTTGGACAGGCAAAACCAGTTGTAGAGCAAAAAGGAAATATTGCACACATACATCTTCCAGTTTATCCAATTGAAAAAAAACGTCACTGGTTTACGGATGCTTATCAGCAGAAGACAAAAAGAATGTTACACACTTTGGACTGGGTGAAGTACTGTGAGGAAACGGAAGTTGTAGAGAATACAGATGCTACATGGATTTGTGTTTCGGATAAACAAGACTATGAGAAAATTAAAACGGCATGTCAGGGTGAGCTCATTTGGCAGGAATTTGAGAAAGATGCTGTGAAAAAACTTGTTAGCAAGATAACCAATAAAGAACAGAGCGGAATAGTAATCTGTCAACCTGTGACACCGTGCGATAGCATTGAAATCCAGATGGAACAATCTGCAGAACTTGCAGAAGAACTTATTGGACTTTTGAAATCCTTGGAGCAGTCAGGTTTACGTAAAAAGCTGTCTATTCGGATTGTAAGTAAAGGATTGTTTGGGAAAGTTACAGATGGAGCGGATTATACTATGCTGTATCCAGTAGCAATGTATAAGAATATCGTTAATGAGTTTGCAGACGTAGACATTAAGGTGGTGGATACGGATGCATCAAAAGAAAGTATGGATTGGGTGGTAAAACACCTAAGTCACTTGCCACATTTTTTGTTGGCAGTTCATCTAGGCGTTCCTTATATGCAAAGATTACAGACCAAAGAAGCAGCATCTGAAACATATGAAGTTTCAAAGAATAACAGTAGTTATCTAGTATTTGGCGGTAGTGGCGGAATCGGGCATACCATAATCGAATACCTTGCAAAAAATGGAGCACAGAATATTATTTCCGTACAACGTAAAAAAGTTTGTTTTGAAGGAGAAACCAACTCAAACGTTGTAGAATATGCATGCGATTTGACCAAGCGCTCAGACGTAACAGCTCTTTTTGAACAATTAGAAAAGAAACAGATTGAGATAAAAGGAATCTTTCACTGTGCAGGAGCAGCTGGTGGAACGATGCTTCACTCATTAGAAGAAGTGAATAGTAAGAGTATTATTGAACCAAAAACATTTGGTGTTTCCTATATAGCAGAGGCCATAAAGAAATATCAATGTCTTAAGAATCTGGAATTTCTTATTCTTAATTCTTCCGCCATGATACATATGGGAATACAGGGACAGGCACAGTATTCAGTTGGTAATACCTTTATGAATCTGTATGCCTATGAACTTCGCAAAGAAGGAATACCAGCATGTGCCGTTGACTGGGCAGCCTGGTCAGATGTAGGAATGGCAAAAGATAACGAGTTTTATAAGCAGGACATGCTCTTAGAAAATCTGACATCGAAAGAAGCAATGGAAATATTTCCTGCTTTGCTTACGACGGATAATGCAAACCTTGTTGTGGGCAGAATCCATTATGACAGGATAGACGAGACCACTGAACAGATGTTTCCATTCCAGTTAGGCGATAGACAGGAGAAGATGGCTCCTAAGCACGCCAAAGCGGAAGAAAGAGAAACAGAACAAGAAATTTACTATGAACAGAATGAAATTGAAGAACGGATTTTACATATTGTTAAGGAAATCACAGGCCGGGGAAAAGTCCAAAAAAACGATAACTTGCTTGAATTAGGTGGGGATTCCATTATGTTTTCGGAGATACATAATGAAATAGATACCATGTTTCCAAAAAAAGTTACTATTTCACAGATGTTTGTACATCCGAATATACAAGAAATAGCAAAAATTATATTTGATAAGCAGGAAAAACGAGAAATCAACAGCAAGGAAAAGGAAATAGTAATGGAAAGTGTAGGGATAGGAAAGCAGGAAAACGAGGAAATTAGCCTGGAAGATGCAATTGCATTGCTCGAGTCCTAAACAGGGATATATGATTACAGGTGAAAAGAAAAGAGGGAGAACAATGTCTAAGGAATTACATCAAGTCATATTGGAACAGGTTATGGCAAATAACATCAAGAAAGAAGATGGCCTGGAACTTTTAAAACTGCTAAAGGGTCAGAAAGAGGAAAACGCATATGCCGTAATCGGTATGAGTGGGCGATATGCGCTATCTTCAAATTTAGATGAATTTTGGGAAAATCTTTTGCAGGGAGTCTGCATGATACGTGATTTTCCAAAGGATCGTATCTCAAAAGTAAATGCTTACAAAAAAGCTATGATGTACGATGGAAGTTATCAAATGGGCGCATATCTAGATGAAATTGATATGTTTGACTATAAGTTATATGGTCTCTCAAAACGGGAGGCATCCACGATGTCACCAAGTCAGAGAATTATGCTTGATGTAATGTATGATGTGCTTGTAGAAGCAGGATATACGAAGGAAACTGTATCAGCGACAAAGACGGGTATCTTTGTGGGTCATTCAGATGACTTAAGACTGTCCTATAGTGAAATGGTTAAGAATTTACAGCCAGAAGATGCTTCTATGAGTATACCGGGGAATTTGTCTGCAATTGTTGCAAGCCGATTAGCGTACACATTTAACATGAAAGGGCCAAGTGTATTAGTTGATACCGCTTGTTCTTCTTTTCTGACAGCACTTCATCTGGCTTGTCAGTCACTTGAAAATGATTGTGACATGGCAGTGGTAGGTGGTATTAAGATTAATCTGCTTCCATTAGATGGTGAGACAAAATTAGGAATGGAATCCTCAGATGGATTTACGCGTACGTTTAGCAATGATTCGGATGGAACAGGAACAGGAGAAGGCGCAGGAGCTGTTGTGCTTAAAAAGCTTAACAAGGCATTAGCAGATAAGGACAATATCATTGCCGTAATAAAAGGAAGTGCAATCAATCAGGATGGTCATACGGCAGGTATTACAGTGCCAAATGTAGAATCACAGACTGCGTTACTGAAGGAAGCATGGAAGCAAGCCAATATACCTGTAGAAAAAATTACGTATATTGAGTCCCATGGAACGGGGACCAAATTAGGAGATCCTATTGAAATAGATGCCATTACGGAAGCAATAGCAAATTTTACCGACAAGAAACAGTATTGCGGGATAGGAAGTGTAAAAACCAATATAGGTCATTTATATGAGGGAGCAGGTAGTGCATCTTTTCTTAAGGCGTGCCTCATGATGAAAAAACATCAGATTCCACCAACATTATTCTTTGAGGAACCAAATGGAAAAATTGAATTTGAAAACAGTCCTCTGTATGTTACAGACCAGGTGATAGATGTACCACAAGAGGAAACCATGTATATCGGGATTAATGGATTTGGATTCAGTGGTACAAATTGCCATATTGTATTAGAAGAGTACAAAAAAGAAAAAACATTGGATGACAGTACAGGAATCTTTACAATTTCTGCAGATACAAAAGAGCAGCTTTATCAGTGGGCAGCACTTTTAGAAAGCAAGGATTTAAGCAGTGAGGTAATGGTGAACATCTGTTACACACAAAATGTACGCAGGGACCACAAACCATTCCGTTCCGTTATTGTAGCATCTGATAAAGAGCAATTGAAACAGGAGCTTTCTTTGGTAGCAGACGGAAAGAAAAATGATTTTATTTTATACAGCTGGTTAGAGGAAAAGGATTGGAACGCAGAAAAATTGGCGGTGACAGAGGAAGAGTTAAAGCTTGTCAAGGCCTATTGTGAAGGAGAAGAAGTAGACTGGGGAACCATTTATGAGCAGAAAAAGGTTCATGTAATTTCTATTCCAGGACGGCCCAAAATGCCAGAATCCTGCTGGCTGAAACAGGATATCTCTAAGATTCATACGATTCACTCAGAAGCAGTGAACTGGTTAGTTGACAGTAAGGTCATGGAAGATGAGAACTCGGAACAATATATTACCCTTCTTACACCACAGAGCAATCCAGTTATCAGTGACCATTGTGTTATGGGAGAAAATGTTCTTCCGGGTACTGCATATATCGAAATGATTCACTATGTTTTAAAGGATAAAATAAAGGATAAGAAGTTACAGATAAAGGAGTTGCAATTTTATCAGCCAGTTTATTGTCAGGAAGTAAAATCAACAGAAGTACATATTGATATTGAGAAAATGGAACAGGATTGTTACCAGATAAAATTCAGTTCATTTTTCATGAAAGAAGAACAGAAGGCAAATCTGAATGCACAGGCTGAGATTACCTTGCTAGAAGAAAGAGATTTGGAAGAGAAAGCGGCAATACCATATGAAGCTGCATTTAAGAAAATCGACCAGAGTGCATTGACAAAAGGATTCATTGAGTTTGGACCAAGATGGAATTCCTTGGACATTGAACTTTACGAGCAAGATGAACATACTGTATGGTCCCACGTTGTAGCAGATGAGAAATATCGTACAGACTTTGACTGCCTTTTCTTACATCCATCACAGCTTGATATGGCAGTGAATGCATATGCCTTAACCAATGGAAGACCATTTTTGCCATATAAATTCGGAATAATTGAGGTTTACGGAAAGCTGGGACCAGATACCTACACTTGCATGGAACAGCATGAAAACAAGAATGAAGAAACTCTAGGATTTGATTTAAGTGTATACAATAGCGACGGTACTTTAGTTTTGAAAGCATCAAACTATTTATTAAAGCATGTGTCAAAGACGAATTTATTCGGTGAAGAAGAGAAATGTGCGCTTTATCATTATTCATGGAAAGAAGTTCCGATGGAACTTTCAACTGTAAGTTGGGAAAATGAAAAACTCCTTCTTATAGAACAGGAAGTGGAAGCCAAAGGCAGTATGATGCAGTCTATTCTGGAGAAAGCACCTACATCAGAACGTGTAGCAATGAAAGAGTTTTTGGAGGAACCAGTGCTGGATGATTCGGTTACATGCATCTTAATTTATTTACAAAATGAAATGATAGAAGCAAATGAAGTTTCTGTATATGAACAGTTACAAACATTATTCAAGCTTACGAAACAGTTAAATAAAGTGATTAACCGTCAAATAAGAATTGCTGTGGTTGGAAAAGGAATCTTTGATTTGGAAAATGGTCCACACTGTAGTCCTTATGGTGGAGCTGCCGTTGCCCTGTTTGAATCCTATTTTGTAGAATCTCCTTATATCTCTTCTGTTTGTATCAGTGTAGATAATGCAAATGACTTGGAGATGTATCTGCCAGTTTTAATTGATTCAGAAATGAAACAGTATGCTGTGCAGGATGGACATATCTATAAAAAAGTAATCGAAAAATCTGTGGATACAGTAGAGAATATAGATGTGAGTGGAAAGAATGTCCTCATTTCTGGAGGATTTGGAGGTATAGGATTAACACTTGCAAAATACTTTGCCAAGAATGGAGCAAAAAGTATCAGTCTGATTGCAAGGCGAAGTTTGGAAGAAGTGAAAGATAATAAACTGGTAGCATCCAGTTTGAAAGAAATTAAGGAATATGGAACACAGGTATTCGCCTATTCATGTGATTTGGCAGAGGAAGCTTCCTTAGACGAAGCGGTAAAGAAGATTCATGCAAAGGCAGGTAAAGTCTCGGTAGTAGTTCATTGTGCTGGTATTGCAGGACGAGAAAGTGTTGAGGAGAAGACAGAAGAAGCGTTTGCTAAGGTTCTGGCACCGAAGGTACTTGGAACACAAAATCTGTATCGAGTATTCGAAAGCGAAGCCCAAGTGATGTATCTCATGTCATCAGTGGCATCCTTGACTGGAATGCCGGGTCAGACCGATTATTCCTCTGCAAATGAATATATGAATCGTTTTGCATATTTGCATCAGTCAGAGCCAATGAGAATCTATTCCGTTTCCTGGCCATCCTGGTCAGAAGTTGGTATGGCGAAAGACAATGGATTTGTAACGGATACTTTTATGAAAAACATATCCACGAAAGAAGCAGTAAGCGTTTTCGAGCAGGTTGCAAGGCAGAAACAGCCACATGTGATTGCGGGCATCTGGAATCCAGAGTTTTTGACTTCTCCTTATAGTAAAATGCTTGAGAAGACAGCAATCTATGAATATCTGGCTGAACTTCAGAAGAATGGTGCTGTAAAGGAACGTAAGCACAAAGAAGTGAAGTTGACCGGAAGAGCGGATGATCAGTATACAGAGAGTGAAAAACGTTTTGGACAGTTGTGGGGCGACGTTTTAGAAGCTGACGAAATAGATATTTATAAGCATTTTAATGATCTGGGAGGAAATTCGATTTTAGCATCATACCTGATGAAAGAATTAGAGTCCGAGTATCCTGATCAGTTTGATATAACAGATATATTTACCTATTCGACTGTGTATGATTTAAGTGAATATTATGACAGCTTAAATGGAACGGCACAACAAGAGGATACAGTGACTACCAACGAAGAAGAGGATACGTTGGCAGTTCTAGAAAGGCTTCAATCAGGAGAAATTAGTCTAGAAGAAGCAGAAAAACTTTTTTTCCTAACAAATTAGGAACAGGGAGGAGGTATTCAATTGGATAAGCTGAAAAATTATATTCTAAAAGAGGTAAGTGAGAAAAGGTTAGATGCGAAATCTGCTGCAGGCTTACTGAAAAGCTTAGGAAAGGAAGAAAGTAAAACTGCACCGATTGCAATAGTTGGAATGAGTGTAAAGCTTCCACAGGCAGAAAATAAAGAAGAGTTTTGGGATAATATACAGAATAAAATATCATCCATCCGAGAATACCCAAAAAGCCGTAGGGATAAAACGGATTCTTACCTCGATGGTGAAAAACTGGATGAGGATAATGCGTATCAGATACAGGGATATTTAAATGATATTAGCAGTTTCAATCCAGAATTTTTTGGATTTTCAGAGGCTGAAGGAAGGAAGATTAGTCCATTACATAGGATGTTTCTGGAATGTGCCTGGTATGCCCTTATTGATGCAGGATATGATGAAGATAAAGAACGGGGAAAAGATACGATTGTATATGCTGCCAATGCCCAATTAGGTCAGAAACGGTATATGGATCTGATGGAATCTATAGATGGTTCAGGTTTTATCGGAAATGCCAACAGTATTATGCCGTCACGTCTATCTTTCCGTTTTGATATGACAGGAAAAAGTTCGGTAGTAGATAGTGCGTGTTCATCTAGTCTTCTTGCGGTGAATTATGCATGTGATGATATTCGGGAAGGAAAAACAGATACTGCTGTAGTATGTGGTACTACAATTAACATATTACCAATCGATAAAGAACGTGTTGAGATGCTAGAATCACCGAGCAGTTCAATACGTCCTTTTGGTGACCATGCAGATGGAACTGTGTGGGGGGAAGGCGTGTGTGCCGTTGTCTTGAAAAATTACAGTAAAGCAGTAGCAGACAACGATCGTGTATATGCAGTAATTAAGGCGAATGGGGCCAATAATGACGGAGCGTCTAATGGTATTACAGCCCCTAATATGTTAAGACAGAAAGAATTATTTGAACAGGTTTGGGATAAGTTTCACATTGATGTGAATCAGATGAAATATATTGAGGCACATGGAACGGGAACGGAGCTAGGAGATCCAATTGAAGTGAAGAGTCTGGCAAAGGCATTAGCAGCAAGAACCAGTAAAAAGCAGTATTGTGCATTGGGAACCTGTAAGGGGAATATTGGACATATTATTGCCGCTTCTGGGCTTGCAGGATTGATTAAATGCGCAATGTCCCTTGATAAGGGAGAGATTCCGCCACTCTATCAATTTGAAGCACCGAACCGTCATATCGACTTCACATCCACACCGTTGTATGTATGTGATGAAAAGATTCCGATTTCAGAGGAAGACAACGATTTCCTAATCGGAATAGATAGTTTTGGTATTAGTGGGACGAATGTACATATGGTGCTTGGAAAGCCTGAAAACAAGCGTATTCTATCAGAAGAAGAACAATTGTATCGGACAGAAAAACTGAGACAGTATGAACAGAATAGACGTAATTTATGGATTGTAGAGGATTTTCAAGCATTAGACGCATGGAATAAGGTGTATCAGTGGGTCGGCGGTAAAGGTAAAAAGTACTACAAAGTCAAAGTTGCTCCTGAACAGTGGTTTGTTAAGGAACATTGCGTGTTAGGCAAAAAGCTTTATCCAGCATCGAAAGCATTGGAAACCATTTACACGGTAGCTGCAAATTATTTAGGGAGTGAACAGGTTGCTATCACGGAATTTCAGGTGATATGTCCATTTGCAGTAGAAAAGGAAACGTATCTTTTAATAGAAGAACAGATAACAGAAGAAAACAAACTAGAAGTGAAGCTATTCTATGATCACAATCCAGACTCGAAAAATGAGTTTGACCGTGACTGGGTAGAGTTTTCACATGCAAAATGTATGCTAGGGCAAAAAGTATTAAAGGACGAGAATCAGTCGATTCTGGAGGCTTTTTCAGGAAAAAGATTTCATGCCAATGATTTTACAAAAGGTAAGATTGTATATGGAGATCGTTGGGATTGCGTTACAGGAAAGAAAGAAACTCCGAATGGCAGAAAACTGCTTATTGCATTAGATAAGATTTATCATAGAGATTTAGTGGGACACAAGCTCCATCCAGCATTAATGGATATGGCTCTAAATGGAATGTCCTTAGAATCAGAGGAAGATTATTTACCATTTTACTTAGAAAAGCTGGAAATCACTCGTCCAATACCATCCACTTTTATTAGTACTATTACGAAGAAAGCAGATAAAACGAACGACCAGCTAATTTTCTATGATATTACGTTACATGATGAAAAGGGTACGTTTGCAGTGATTGAAGATTATGCAGTCAAAAAAGTAAATGGTATCAGAATGTATCGTAATCCAGCAAGCTGCAGATTTGAGTGGAAAAAGTGTACATGGCAGACTGCGACTAAACAGATGGATTTGGATAATAGTCTATGGCTAAGTCAAACAGATGCGAAATCCTGTTTCGGAGAAGAACTAGAGGGAGCCATAAGCCAGAACATGATTAAGTTACAATCAATTCAGGAAGAAAAGTCTCAGATTGAGAATCGAATCCGTGAGAAATCAGTGGAAAGCTTGATTCTGGAACTTTCCCCACAGAGTGGACTGTCGGACCAGAAAATCTGTATGGAAACATTAGCATTTTTACAGATTGCCATGCAGCAGGATTCCATCAACCAGGTGATTGTTATTGGGAAAACAGAACCTTTTGAAGAGGATAAAGAACCAGTGCTTACTCCGGTTATGGCGGCAGTTCAAACGTTAGTGAGAAGTGCCAATAATGAAAAGGGATCGAAAAACAGCAGATTTGTCTGCATAGAGCAAGGTGTTTCGAATTTACTTCTTTTAGACGTACTTCGTAACGGGACGGAAAAAGAAGTTATGGTAAGAAAGAATGGAGAAATTTTATTACCTGAACTGATTGCCAGTAGCCTCAAAGTACAGGAGGAAATGAATAAGGAACAAGGTGTTTATGTCCTGACAGGTGGTACAGGTGGTCTTGGTTTGGAACTTGCGAAAAAGCTGATAGAAGAACAACAGACGGTTGTATTAGTGAGTCGACATGCAAAAGAAGATAAGAGACTTATAAGTAATTGGAAAGAAGGTCAGAAAGCGCCAGTGTATTATCAGGCAGATGTATCTTCCGAGGGCGATATGCTTAATTTTGAAAGATTCTTACAAGATACATATGGTGAGGATGGTAATATTAAGGCCGTGTATCATCTGGCAGGAATTGCTGACCATAGTTATCTTGCAGATTATCAGTTTGATGAAGCAAGTAAGGTATTGAGTCCGAAAATAAATGGAACGAGAAACCTTCTTACTCTTGCGCAAGCGGTACATGCACAGAAGATCGTATTATTTTCTTCTGTATCTGCATTGATTGGAACACCAGGGCAAAGTGCTTATTCCGCAGCAAGTGCATATCTAGATCAGATAGCGCGTACGCAAAGCAGTGAACAATTAAAAATCATTTCCGTTCAGCTCCCAGCAGTAGAAGGAGCGGGAATGGCATTTGATAATAAGGCTGATTATGAAACAGCATTTAAGACAATGGAACTAGAAGAGTTTAAGAGAAATCTTTCTTTTCTCAATTCTTTAGAGGCAGGAGTATACTGTTTTGGACAGCTGAATTATGAGTTCGAAGCAAATTTACTTCTGGCTTGGAATCTGTCAGAGAAAATAAGGCAGGACATTATAAGAAGAAGCAGAACAAATACCATAACAGAACAACAGAGTCAGCTACTATTAGAAGGACGTGAAGATGGAGCCTATACGGTAACGGAGAAAGAACTGGCAAAACTTTGGGCGTTTGTTTTAGGCTCAGAACAAGTAGATATTGATAAAGACTTCTTTGATGAAGGCGGTAATTCTATTATGGCGATTTCCATTGCAAATGCCATAAAAGAAAGTTTTCATAAGCAAGTGGATATCTCTGTGTTATTTCAGAATATGACCGTTCGTGAACTTGCAAAATATCTGGATCAACATGCAGAAAATGAAGAAAATAAAATGACAGCAGGGGAAAAGCAGGAGAGCTATGCCCTTTCAGGCGAACAGAAGAGATTGTATGCACTGCAGAATCTGAAACCAGACAGCATTTTATATAATCTTCCTATTGTATTTGAACTAAGGGGAACGATTATTCCAGATAAAATTGAAGAGGCATTTCGTAAGGTAATAGAGGTTCAGGATTCATTAAGAACCCAGTATTACGTAGAGCAGGGAGAAGTAAGACAAAGGATTATAGAACAGCCAGAATTTCATATGGAACTAGTAGACATTAGAGAAGATGCAACGATAGAAGAGGTAAAAGAAAAGATAGCATTCTACAATCAGCCATTTGATCTAGCTAGTGGAATTTTATTAAGAGTAATTTTATTCCGTAAAAATGAGACGACGGCGTATCTTATGATGAATACACACCATATTGCGGCTGATGGATATTCCATGGCACTGCTTATGAAGAATTTTAAGGAAGCATATCTGACAGGAGCCTGTGAGCCAATCGAACTACATTATACGGACTTTGCAACCTGGGAACAGGATCGGGAAAACCATGTGTATGAAGAAACAATGAATTATTGGGTGAATCAGTTCTCAGATAATCTTCCAGTACTGGAACTTCCTTATGATTTCCCATATCCTTCTGTGCGAAGTGAAAAAGGAGCGGTATACCAGTTTAAGATTAATGAAACATTATCACAACAGATAGAGCAGGTTGCAAAACAGCACAAAGTGACGGTAAGTCTGTTATGTATTACCTCATTTTCTATTTTACTATCTAAGCTTTCTTACCAAAGCGACATCATCATTGGAATGCCATATGCAGGAAGAGAGCAGAGGCAGCTGCAGTCTGTTATTGGAATGTTTGTTCATACACTGCCTATTCGGTTCCAGCTGGGGCAGGAGATTAGTTATCTTGACTTCGTTAGAAATGCTAATGACCGATATTTGGAGGATATGAAATATGCCAATGTCAGTATGTCAGATATTTTAAGTCAACTGAACATATCCAGAAGTTTAAGTCATAATCCTCTGTATGATGTGATGTTTGCATTTCAGAATTCAGAAAGTGATATTGGAATTACGGATGTATCAACGCCAGAACTAAGTTTTGAATTAGGCGATGTGATGTGCAACAGTGTTGCCATCCAAAAGGGAATATCTAAATTCGATTTAACCTTGGAGATAGTTAGGAAAAATGGCGGTTATGAATGTAGTTTTGAATATAATACGGATGTATTTAAGAAGCAGCATGTCAATGATTTTGCAGCTAGTTATGTGAGCATATTAGAACAAATTACAGAAAATGTAGAAAAGCCAATTGCGGATATTAGTGTAATTGGACAGAAGGATAAAGAACTGATTCTGAATCAGTTTAATGAGACCGATTGTGAATATAGTGATAAGGAAACCATAATCAGTCTGTTTGAAAAACAAGTGAAATTGAGACCAAAACAGGTTGCTGTTATCACAGATACAGGTTATCTGACCTATCTGGAACTTAATAAGAAAGCCAATGCAGTTGCTTACAAATTAAGAGAAATTGGAGTCGGACCAGATGACTTTGTTGCGATTATTTGTCAACGAAGTATTGATATGGAAGTTGGTATATTTGGAATATTAAAGAGTGGTGCAGCCTATGTTCCAATTGCCCAGGACTGTCCTGAAGAAAGACTTCGCTACATGCTTTCCGATAGTCAAGCGAAGGCAGTTTTAGTATATAAGGAGATGGATTTCGACTTTGGAACCATTCCATGTTTCAAGATTACAGAGATATCCCAGAATGGGGTAGATGAAAATCCAGAACAGGTAAACAAGCCGGATGACCTTGCTTATATGATTTATACTTCTGGTACAACTGGAAAACCAAAAGGAGTTATGTGCCATAATCGAGGGCTTATGAATCGTATTGAATGGATGCATGGCAGATATCCGATTAATAGTGAAGATACGATTTTGCAGAAAACAACCTATACATTCGATGTATCTGTTTGGGAAATTATCTGGTGGGCAATTGTTGGAGCAAAAGTTTACATGTTAGTACCAGGCGGAGAAAAAGATCCAGCAAAAATTTGTGAAGCGATTGAAACTGGACAAGTAACTACCATGCACTTTGTACCATCCATGTTAAAGGCATTCCTGTCGTATCTTGATGCCAATATGGAGGCAATCGATAAAATCACGTCATTACGATATGTATTTGCAAGTGGTGAGGCATTGAAGCCAGAAGATGTTAATGAATTTTACAAACAGGTTATACATCGTGGTGTGGAAGCGAAACTGGTGAATTTTTATGGGCCAACCGAGGCGGCAATTGATGTAACTTATTACGATTGTCTAGAGCACCAGCCGGTCATTCCAATTGGAAAACCAATAGCAAATACCAAGATTTATATTATGAACGGCAATTGCTTATGTCCAATTGGCGTACCAGGGGAACTCTGCATCACTGGTGTTGGTGTTGCAAGAGGATATTGCGGAATGGAACAGCTGACAAAAGAAAAATTCGTGAACAATTTGTTTGGCGAAGGAACGTTATATCATACTGGAGATTTGGCAAGATGGATGCCAGATGGAAATATTGAATATATGGGCAGAATTGATCAGCAGGTTAAAATACACGGATTTCGAATTGAGTTAGGCGAGATTGAAAAAGTAATCAGGAAGTATCCTTCTGTAACAGATGCAGTTGTAATTGCAAAAGATAGTGGAGCGAAAGGAAAATACCTATGTGCTTACGTGATTGGAAATCAGACGATAGATAAGAAAGTACTTCAGGAGAAAATGAAAGAAGAGCTTCCAGCTTACATGATTCCTTCTGCAATTTTACAGATTGACGAGATACCAGTAACAGCCAACGGAAAGCTCAATCAGAAAGCATTACCAGAGGTAACAATAGAAATAGAAACTCATTCAGGTACAGCGAAGACGGAAGAAGAAAAAGTACTTCTTAAGATGGTACATCAAGTACTGGGTCATAAGAATGTCGGAATCGAAAATGATTTCTTTGAAGTAGGTGGAGATTCCATTAAAGGTATTCAGCTTCAGTCGTATCTGAAACGGGCTAAGTACGAATTGGCAATACAGGATATCTATGAATGTTCTAATCTAAGGGAACTGGCACTTCGGTTAAAGAAGACAAAAGGATGCGTTAGTCAGAAAGAAGTAGTAGGAAGTGCACCTTTGTTAGAGATTCAGAGAGATTTCTTTGAATATGGACTTAAGAATCCGAACTATTACAATCAGGAAATTGTCTGCACCTGTAAAGAGCGTATACAGGCTGCAGAGCTTGAGCGTGCATTAAAGCGTCTTGTCGCACATCACGATGCATTGCGTATGATATTTACTGATAAGGAACAGATAAATCGTTCCACTAAAGAGGAGAATTTATATGGATTTGCTGAGTACCATGTGGTAGACGAGAATCCAGCAGAATGTATTGGAGCGGAACATAAAAAGCTGAATATCTTTGACGGACCAGTATTTCGTTGTGTCCTTCTTCATCTAAAGGAAGAGGATATCGTTTGTATGATAGCTCATCACCTGATCTGCGATGGTGTGACGTGGAATATTCTAGTGGAAGATTTGCAAGGATTGTATCTAGAGGAGATGGGAAGGAAACAATATGAACTTCCGCTTAAGACGAATTCTTATCAGGACTGGACAAGAGCGAAAGAAGAGGAAGCGAAATCGTTAAGAATACAGGAGCAGGCGGCTTACTGGAGAACCGTTTGTAAAGATAACGTTCCAAAACAAAATGAATATACAGTTGGAGAGAGGATACTAGTTACCTTTAATCTAAATGAGGATGTAGTGGAACAGGTACAGAAAAATCTGTTTAAGATTAGGTTGTTAACTTGGAATGATGTGCTTCTATTTGCATACGCAAGAGCTGCAAAAAGAAATGCTTTCTCATATCCTGAGTGCGTAATGCTAGAATCCCATGGACGTAAAGACAACGAGCTGGATGTTAGCCGTACAGCAGGATGGTTTACTGTTGTTTATCCGTTCTGTATTCCATATTCTGATAGTCAGTCAGTGGTTAATAATCTGGTTCAGATAAAAGAGGAATTTCACAGAGTGCCAGATGAGGGAATCGGGTTTGATATGATTCGTCGAGAGGATAAAACTTTAATACCATCTAATGTAATTATCAATTACATTGGCAATCTTGGACTTGTAGAAAAAGATAGTCTGTTTAAGATTAGCGATATGATTTATGGGCCATTAATCAACAGTGAGAATAGAGCACTCTATGACATGGAACTGAATGTATTTCACATAGAAAATGCAATGAAGATAAGTCTTGCACATACGTTGGAGTTTACATCCAAACAGATGGAAGTTTTCATGGAAGATTTCAAGGAGAGTATTGAGATTGCAGCAAAAGAATTAGCAAGTGCAAAAAAAATGAGCACACCACTAGATTATGGATATAATCATTTGACGCTTTCTGAATTAGAGAATATCAAGGCAAAGAATAGTAGTGAGATAAGAAAAATTTATGCATTATCACCGATGCAGAAAAACATACTTACAACAGTTTCATTAGGAAAAAATTCAGAATATTATTACGAGAGATTTTCATTTAGGATTGCGGAGAAACTAGACCTAGAGAAAATGAGAGAAAGTTTTGAACTACTGGTAAGAGCACACGATGTTTTCAAAACTTCCTTCCACTACAAAGGCTTGCAAGAACCAGTGCAAATTGTGTTGGAACAGAGTGAAGTAGATTTCCACATCATAGAAGGCAATCAAACGGTAACACTTGAAGAAATTTTGGAACAGGATAAGTCAGAAGGCTTTGATTTAGAAGCAGGCAAACTGATTCGAATGACCATTGTTAAGCAAGAGGATGGTAATTACATCATATTCAGTTTTCATCATATTATTTTAGACGGATGGTGTTTAAGTCTGGTCTTAAATGAATTTTTTGAGAATTACTTTATGCTCCTTGGCGGGATTCATCCGAAAGCACTTCCAGAGGCTAGTTATTCAGAGTACATAAGGACAAGTTATAAGATTGGAAATAGTGAAGCACTACAGTTCTGGAAAGAAAAACTTAAAGGTATCCAAAGTGGTCTTGACTTGCCAGTGAAAAAGAAAAATACTGCATCTGAGTATATTCAGGGCAATTATGAAATATCTGTGGATGAAGCTACTGTTGCCAGACTTAGAACTATTGCAAATGACTGGCATGTGACAGAAAGTATGGTATTGCAATGTGCATGGGGTATCCTTTTAAGTCAGTTATCTGGAATGGATGATGTGGTATTCGGTTATGTCGTATCGGGAAGAGATCCTCGAATTGAAGGAATAAATCAGATGCTCGGGTTATTTATTAATACATTGCCAATGAGTGTAAGGATAGATCCTGATAGGTCAGTAAGGCAGTTGGTGGAGTATATAAAGGATTATCAGAATGAGGCACAGCAGCACTGCTTCTTATCCATTAGTGATATTGTACAGAAAACTGGCTTAAATACAGATATTATTGACTATGCAGTTGTCTTTGAGAATTATCCAGTTGTGGGTGAACTTGATTTTTCCAAAAGGGAACAGTCCTATAAAGGATTTACCATATCGGATAGCAGGTATTTTGAACAGTCAACATTAGGTTTAAGTTTGAAAGTCATCCCAGGAGATTCATGGATATTGGTATTTAGATTTAATATGGAATTGTATCTGAAAGATTCCATTGTTTTAATGGGAGAAAAACTAAATCAGATTCTTGTTCAGATCTCTGAGATCCCAGAAGTGACACTAGGTGAATTTATAGATACAGAATCAGACCGAATGGACGATTTTAATGATGATTTAGAGTTGGAATAGCTCAGGATTCTTAGAAAAGGAATGAAAATAGAATGTATACATTAAAAAAATTGCTAAAGGATAGTTTTTTACAGAATAAAGAGAAGATTGCAATTAGTACGCAGGCCTATCAGATTACCTATCAGACATTAGAGTTCAGAGCAGATGCCATAGGTCATAAGATCGAGCGGGCTGGTATAAAAGAACAAAGCTGTGTAGCGTGTATCTCCCATCAGGTGGAACACTATATTTACGTACTAATGGCATGCGTTAAATACAATCTTGTATTTATGCCAGTCAGTGCCAAATTTCCACACGACAGGTGCTTGGAAATGCTTAAGGAATCAGAGGCCAGTGTTATTGTGTGCGACAGTAACCTAAATGATGAGGTAGACGGTTTCATTAGAGAACTAAAAACTCCTGTGAAGAGGTTGGATATCGAACAGGCAGTGATTCCAGCAGATACACCATCAGCATGGAAAGAGGCAGCTGATACTGCTCGCTCATATATTTACTTCACATCGGGAAGTCAAGGAAAGCCTAAGGGCATTGTGGGACAGGTAAAGGGAATTGCACAGTTTATTACTTGGGAAGCAGAAACATTTGCAACAGACATTAGCGTACGTGTAGCACAAGTCACACCGCCTTGTCATGACCCGTTTTTGAGAGATGTTTTATTGCCTCTTCACACTGGTGGGACAATCTGTATTCCTGAGAATGATAGGATGTTACTTGACTCACAGGAACTTGCCAAGTGGATGGAGAAAGAGAAGGTTACGTTATTACATTGTACGCCGAGTATGTTTCAGATCCTGTCTGCTGTTCCAGTAACAAAAAACAGTTTTCCAGATCTGCAAGTGATACTGCTTGCAGGAGAACTGTTAAAGCCAAATTGTATTAAAAACTGGTTTTCACTATTCCATGACAGAATGAAGTTTGTAAATCTGTATGGACCTACAGAAACAACACTGGCTAAACTTTTTCATATCATCAAAGAAAGTGATTTGGAAAGAAATGTGATTCCAGTTGGGAACACTATTCCTGGTGCAAGAGCGCTGGTTGTTTCAGAAGGCGGAAGAATATGCCGGACAGGACAAATGGGGGAAGTATGGATAAGAACACCATACCGTACATTAGGATACATTGCGAAAGAGATAAATGCAGATAAGTTTATACAAAATCCATTTAACAGTAAACCAGGTGATATCGTTTATAAAACTGGAGACCTTGGAAAATGGCTGGAAAATGATGAAATCGAATTATTAGGCCGTATTGACAGACAAGTAAAATTAAGAGGACACAGAATTGAATTAAGTGAAGTGGAAGCAGCACTTCAGGAATACGAAGGTGTGGAACAGGCAGCTGTAATTTATCTGGAAGAGCGCGAGACATTGTATGGATTTGTGCAAAGTACAAATGAAGGCGAAGATATAGAGGAAACGGAAATCTTATCATTTATCCGATCCAAGCTTCCAGATTATATGACTCCAGAGGTGATTAAGGTCCTTACAAGTTTACCGATTAATATGAATGCTAAACTTGATTATGGGAAGTTAAAAGAACTTGCAAATAAGGACAAGCGAGAAATAATTGAGCCGGTAACACCTTTGGAAAAGCAGTTGAGTGAGATTTGTAAGAATATTTTTTCATGTTCAGAAGTCAGTATGGAAGATACCCTGTTTCGCATTGGTGCCAATTCGGTTAATATTCTACGGCTTGTAAATGAAGTAAATAGCCAGACCAACAGCCAGTTCACGTTATTTGATATTTTTGAAAACCGAAACAGAACGATACGTGAGTTAGCTGACGTTATTGAGAAAAATCGAGAAGCAGGTCATTCAAAGGTTACAATAACAAAAGCAGAACCAAAAGAATATTATAAAGCGGTACCAGAACAGCGGAGAATTTTTGTTCTGCAAAATATGGACAAGGAAAGCACAAACTATAATATAACTCGTGCCATTCAAGTAAAAGGAAGTATTACGAACCAGGAAATAGTGGAACAGGCAGAAACATTCTTACAGCGGTATGAATTGTTTCAAATTACCTTTCAGCAATTAGACAACGAAATCGTACAAAGAGTAGGTAATTTTAGAATCAAGGCTGAAAGAATTTATTGCAAGGAAAAGGAAGTCACAGCATGTATCCATCGTTTTCGAAGACCTTTTGACTTAGAGCAGGAACCTGGTATTCGGCTCGGATTAATCGAAACAGATAAGGATAACCGAATTCTGGTAGTTGATGTACATCATATCATTCTGGATGGACATTCCATAAACAGATTGATACAGAAATTCTGTCTTTTCCTATCTGGAGTGGAAGGACAGAAAGAAAAAGTTACCTATTTGGATTATGCGGTATGGGTCAATGAGAATGAAGGGAAAAAGGCAAGAAATGAATCTTTAGCCTACTGGAAAGAAAAGTTTCGTGTGGTGCCGGAGCCGGTTATGCCTTACTGCATAAAAAAACGTCCATCTGTGTTCACTTATCGAGGAATGAAAGAGAGCATGCGGATATCATCTAAGATAAAAGAAGGGATTGTAAGACTGGCAAAAGAAAACAATACAACGGAGTTTGCTATACTGACTACCGCATTTGTCCTTTTACTAGAAAAATATACATTACAGAATGACATTACAATTGGGACCGTTACCAATGGAAGAGTCTGCGATGAGATTAAGGATACCCTTGGGATGTTTGTAAAAACACTGCCTTTAAGAATTCAAATTGACCAAGAAAATACATTAGATCAGGTCATTACGCATGTAAATGAAGTCTTGGGTGAGGCATATGAACATCAGGCAATATCATTCGAAGAACTCCTAGAAGAATTAGGTGTGGAACGAGATATGAGTCGTAATCCACTGTTTGATTACATGATTGTCATGCAGGAAGACAGAGAGGAAGAAACGGTCATAAACGGAACAGAATGGGCTTTGTATCCATACGATGATTTAAGCTCCAAATATGATTTGACTTTAGAGATTCGAAGTACTGAGGAAGAATATCTGTGTGTTTTTGAATATTGTACGGATATTTTTGATGCAGGAACAATTGAGCTTTTGAAGCAGCATTTTGTCAATCTATTAGGAGAGATGATAGAAGGGGAAAGGAAACCAGTAAATCGAATTCGAATGGTATCCGATGAAGAGCAACAAAAAATTCTTTCCTATTCTCAGATGATGCATTTAGACAATAAGCCTGCAAATGCGGTGGAACAGTTTAGAAAAGAGGCTCAAACTTGTCAAGAACAGGTAGCTGTCATAGAAGATGATAGGAAACTAACCTATCAGGAATTGGAACAAAAGTCTGACAGACTGGCTGGATATTTACTAGCTCATCACATAGAGGAAGGGGAACGGGTTGGAATTTACGGTTCCCATTCCATTGAAATGATTGTAGGAATTCTTGCAGTCCTAAAATGTAAGGCGGCCTATGTACCGATAGATTCACAGCTTCCAGAAGAAAGAATCCAGTACATATTAGAGGATAGTAAGGCTAGATTTCTATTGTCAGATGGAACAGGCAGTTATACATGGGAAGAAGGAACTGTACTGGACATATCTCAGACCATGACCCTGGATATTGAGACAGTGCCTATGGATACACAGGACATAAGCCAGAAGATCGCCTATATCATATATACATCAGGAAGTACAGGAAAGCCAAAAGGGGTTCAGATGACCCATCAAAACCTGATGACGTACATCAAAGCATTTAGGGAATATGTGATAGACAAGCAACCGTTTGTGATGACACAAATGGCATCTATCTCATTTGACGTTTCAATAGAAGAAATATTCGGAACCCTTCTTAATGGTGGGACTCTTATTCTCATAAAAAGAGAGCAGATGCTTGATTTAAAAGTATTCCAGCAAATAGTAGAAGAACATCAAGTGGATTATGTCAGTGCATCACCAGCATTTGCAAGTGTACTCAACAAATGTGAGAATTCTTTGCCAATACGGACCATGATTGTTGGAGGAGAAAATGTATTACCTCATTATGTGGATCATTTATCCGATTCCATGCACATCATCAATTCATATGGTCCAACGGAAACCTGTGTTGGTGCAACCTACTGTGTATTTGATAAAAATGTTCATAGTACAGATTTTCCAATTGGAAAGCCATTGCCAGGATACAATGTTTATATATTGAATGGGTACGATGCGGTATGCGGATTTCAGACAATTGGTGAGATTTGTATCTCAGGAAAATGTGTATCAGAAGGCTATGTGGATTCAGCATTAAACGAAGGGCATTTTTGTATAGACAAATTAACTGGAGAGCGAATGTACCGAAGTGGAGACCTTGGGTACATGAATCTGGATGGACAGATAGAATTTGTAGCCAGAAAGGATAATCAGGTAAAAGTAAGAGGATATCGAATTGAGTGTGATGAAATTATACAAAATGCCATCGCATCAGGTCTGGTAGAAGATATGGTGGTAGAGGTATATGAAAATGAAGCAGGCGTAAAGCAATTATGTGCAGCATATACCAGTCCTGCCGATGTAGAAGAAAAATTGAGAGAGGTGTTGAGTAAAAAGCTACCAGCCTATATGGTTCCAGACATCATGATTCGCCTCGATACCATACCGATTACCCAAAATGGAAAAACCGATAGTAACAAAATAAAAGAACTGATACAAAAAAAGGCACCAAAGAAGCTTATAAAATATCCAGTAACGAAGCAGGAAAAGGAACTTGCAGCTATCTGGTCAAAGATTTTAAAGAAAGAGGATATTTCCATACAGGAAAATTTCTGGTCAGCTGGTGGCAATTCCATATTAGCATTGAGTATGATATCAGAAGCATTAAATGCAGGATTTCAGTTCACCATTAAGGATTTATTTGCTAACCTTACACTAGAGGAACTGGCAAGAAAGCAGCAAACAGAACATATACCGTCGGTTGGTCAGGTTGAGGAAGATAAGCCGCTAGAGGAAACGATTTCCGTAGCAGAACAAGTGAAGCTCTTCCGAGAAAAGTTTCCTAGAACTACAGTGGAAAGCAGAGAGGTAAGACCATCATTTGTGCAAATGTTTTACCTTGGATTGAATCCACAGTACATAAGTGATGTTGTTACAATAAAAGGAGATTACACTGGGGATCAGATAAGGAGTGCAGTAGAAATACTGATTAAAAATCAAGAACAGCTGCGATGTGGATATGAAATAAATAGCGCAGAAGATATTCGGTTAAAGGTATATCAGTACAAAGAGAATAGAATTTTTATTCCGTATCTGGATATCAGTTCTTATACAAAAGAGGAACAGAATCACCATATCAAAGCAGTAAAACAAACCCTGAAGGTTTCAAGAATGGACGTAGATTTACCGTATTGTTTGTTTGTTGTGAAGATGGAACAAGATGTATTTCATATCTATATTGATATTCAGCATGCATTTTATGATATGTTCTCTAATTTCGTAGTGAAGGAAGAGATTGTGAAAACGCTAAGTGGAAACAGTGCGTTTGGCGATGCCGAAAAATCAGAAGTAAAAATGGATAAGAATGACAGTAAGAATAAGGAAAACAATGTCCGAGAGCATTTTCAACTGGATAGATTTTTTAAGGCATCCAATACACTTCGCAAGTTAACAAAGATTTATCCTAAGGAGTATACGAGGCTAACGAAAGAATACAGTATAGAAGCAGGCATCAGTGAAAAGGAAATCATGTACAAAAGTTACGAGCTGGCACTAGATTATCTGTTTGATTTGTTTGAAACGGAAGAGCTTCCTACATGGTTCATTTTCCATGGAAGGAAGGAACAGGATTATCAGAAGATAGGAGCCTATCTTGATATGATCCCACTTTTGGTTGATAGAAAACAAAAAGAAGTTGCTCTGAAGCTATTAGAACAGAATCTAGAATATGTAAAACAGGAGCAGATCAACATAGCAGATACATTATTAGCAGAAGAAACAACAGAAAAACAAGATGTCAGTCAGTTAAGAAAAATGATGAAAGAACAGTTTATTGTAATGAATTATCAAGGAGAACAAGAAGCATCAGAACAAGAGCAACAGCGGATGCAGTCTTTAGACGTTCCCATTTATATGGCAGTAATGAGATATAAGAAGGATAAGATATACATAACATACGTAATGCCAGTAAACCCAGAGTAGTCTGATGATTAGAATAACAGAGCGTCACAAGTAGTTTGTGGCAGAATAGGAGGAGTATGAATAGGTTTGGATTTAAAAATGTTCCGAAAGTAGTATGGGGAATATTCCTTGTTACTTTAGTTGTAAACTGTGGAAACTATATGGCACAGTTTATGTCAATTTTCTTTACTAACAAGTTGGGGATTAAACCTAACTATTCGGGAATCTATGTGTCGTTGGCAGGAATGGCATTTCTTCCAGGCTCATTAGCAGGGGGAAAGTTAAGTGATGTATGGGGAAAGAAAAAGGTATTTCTTACCTTTCAAGGATTGGAAATTATTGTAACAATTCTTAATATGTTTATTTTTTCGAAAACGGTGACCCCAATTTTATTCATACTCAATGCCTTATTTGTTGCAGCGACAATACCAGTTTATAATTCCACTATTTTTGAAGTTTCTGATAATGATAATAAAAAGGATTGTCTGTCACTGTTCTTTGTGGGGACGAATATGGGAAATATGGTATCTAGCATTGTAGGTGCAGCATTTTTCTCGAAACATTACCAGCTATTGTTTGGTGTTGAGGTAATTATGAAGATATTATCTCTTATCATTTTTGGTTTTTTAGTAAATTACGATGCCCCTCAGAAACCGCAACAGATAGAAAAAAAAGAGGAAGCACAAAAGGAAAAGTCAGAAAGTTTATGGAGTGTTTTATTCAAATACCCAACACTGCTTTTATTCAGCTTATCCTGTTGCTTGTTTTCTATTATTCTTTCTCAGAACACTTATGCACTTCCAATTCATCTGGATGCAGTGTTCGGGGATTTGGGAACAAGATATTATGGTATCGTATTAGGGATTAATGCATTTGTAATTGTAATTGGGACAAGTGTAATTAATAATCTTACGAGAAAGTATTATAAACTGAATCTGCTCTTAATCGCTACCGCACTGGTCGGATGTGGCTTTGGACTGATTTATTTTGGGCAGTTCTTTGGAATTTATGTGATAACTACCTTGCTGTGGTCATGTTCCGACATCCTAAACACACCAAATTCAAGTGCTTATATTTCGGAGTTTGCGCCACCAGATATGCTAGGAAGATTCGCAGCATGGATAAAAATTGTAACAGGAGCAGGATATGCGATTGGACCGATAGCAATTGGATTTATCATTGAACATAAGGGAAGCCGAATTGTATTTCCGATTCTATTTGCTATTGCTGTTATCAATTTTATCCTGTTATTGTTCATCAAGAATATGGAGAAGGCGGAAAACGGAAAAAACCGATGAGAATGGGGATTGAATTCATATGGATGATTTGAAAAAATTTATATTAAGTGAAGTACAAAAAAAGAAAATGGATGTCCAGACGGGAATGGAGCTGTTAGGAAAACTTTCAGCAAAAGAAACAAAAAATAGTGAGATTGCTATAACAGGAATGGCAGTCAGGTTTCCAGAAGCATATACACCTGAAGAATTCTATAGCAATCTGTTAAATAAAATTGATTCCGTACGTGATTATCCAAAAGCAAGAAGAAAATTAACAGATCCATGGCTTCCAGATGAAGTTTGTGATACAGAGGAACCTTACCAAAGGCAAGCCTATATCGATCATATCAGTGAATTTGATGAGCATTTTTTTAAGTTGTCTATTGCAGAAGCAAAAGTAATGGAACCACTGCAGAGACTTTTTATGATGTGTGCATATGAAGCACTGGAAGATGCGAACTGTACAAACACAAAGCTTCAAGACTTAAAAGTTGGAATTTATGTAGGAAATGCAGAGTTAGGACAGCCAAGATATAAGGATTTGAGTGAAAAGCTAGATGGAACAGGATTTGTAGGTGGGGCAAACAGCATGATGCCTGCAAGAATTGCCTATTATTTAGGCTTAAATGGTCCTGGGGTTTTAGTGGATTCTGCTTGTGCATCTGGATTGTTAGGAGCTACCATGGCCTGTGAGGCTCTTCGAACTGGAAAAATCGACTATGCAATTGTCTGTGGAGCGGCAATGAATCTAATTCCAGTTGTAACGGAGAAAATAACCATTATGGAGTCACCTGACACGATAGTATCTCCATTTGATGAGAATGCCAATGGAACTGTGTGGGGAGAAGGAATCGGTGTTGTTATCCTAAAAAGAGCAGAACAGGCATATCAGGAAAAAGACCATGTGTATGCTGTGATTTGTGGTGATGGTACTAATAATAACGGAAATTCAGCCTCTATTACGGCTGTCGATGTCAAGGCACAGAAAACTCTGATAAGCAGTGTATGGAAGAAATTCCATATTAACCCTGAACATATCAAATATGTGGAGGCACAAGGAACAGGTACTTTAGTTGGTGATTCGATTGAAGTAAAAAGTCTCACGCAGGCATTTGCAGAATATACGGACAAAAAGCAGATCTGTGGATTGGGTACAAGTAAATGTAACATTGGTCATACAATTGGTGCATCAGGTATTGCAGCTCTCATCAAGGCAGCGCTGTCACTGGAAGCAGGAAAAGTTCCGCCAATGCAGAGATTTCACAATCCAAACCATTATATCAATTTCGTGAACAGTCCAATTTATATTACAGATGAGCCAATTGAATTGGACGAAAATAATCCAGAACAGATGATTGCCATAAATAACTTCGGCTTTAATGGAACGAATGTACATATTGTATTAAAAAGAGCAAAGCAACAGAAAGAAGAAGTAGTAGAAAAGGAAGAGGCCTATCCATTATTTCTGTCAGCCAAAACAGAAGAAACACTAATGAAAATGTTGATTCAGTATCAGCAGTATCTTCGTGAGACAGAATCTACACTTGAAAATATCTGTTATACTGCATGGTGTGGGCGTGAACATTTTGAAAAGCGTCTGGCTGTAATCGCAAAAAGCAAGAAAGAAATGGTTGTTAAACTGAATGCATTAAAAGAATGTATAAAGGATGAAACGGGTAAAACAGAATTCCCAGAGGGCTGTTTTTATCTAAATAAGGTTTCTGATTCTGATAGATTAAATGTAGAAGAGGCATTGTTGTATGTTCAGGGAAAGACAGTAGAACCACAAGTATTCAGCAAGAAGAATCTTTCTAAGGTACAGCTCCCAGTCTATCCTTTTGAGTTGAAAGACAGGTGGATTGATAAACCATTGCTGGAAACAATTAATCCAGTTACAGGGCGTTTGATGCTGGCAACAGAAGAACAGGACATTTATCAGATTAAACTGGATAAAAGAAGCTGGAGACTTGATACAAATGCTGTTCCAGGACAGACTGTAATTTCACCAGATGTATATATGGAGATTTTTTATCAGTATGCCTTACTGTATGAAAGAGGAAGTCGTGTTTGTATCAGGAAGATTGAGATTCCTGAAAATGGAAATCTTGCAGAGGTGGAAGAAATCTGTGCCGTTGTGAAAAAGGAAGAAAAACAGATCACCATCACTTTGCAGGTTGAGAAAAAAGAAAAGGATATGTTGTTAGCCACAGCGAACATACAGTTTGTTGAAACTGAGAACAGGAAAAGCCTAAAACTAGCTGTAAAAGCTGAATTGGAAGAAAAGACTGTAGCAAGGGAAATAGGTAGAAGAGACTGTATCCGTAAGATCAATATGGATGAAAAGCAAGCTGTTTTTCATGTAGAATTACCATTTCCATATAGAAAAGATGAAAAGAAACATGCATTACATCCCGCACTATTAGAACGTGCCATGACCATTCATTATGTAGAAACGACTGGAAAACAAGGTATCGTAAAGTCGTGTAAAGAAGCAGTGATAAACCGCCCGTTACCATTAAGTTTTGATGCCATAATTCATTTAGCAGAAGAGGATGCAGTTTATAATCTGGAGTTAAGTGATGGAGAAGGAGTAATTGCCAAGTTTTACGGAGTGTGTGTGAAAGAAGCAGGCTTAAGCCATTCGGAAGAAGAGACAGAAGACTATATGTCTGTTGAGCAGCTTAAGGGTTACAGTGAAAATGGATATACGAGTACACAATTACTGCTTGCTAAGATCTGGTGTGAGCAGCTTGGGATGAAAGCGGTAGATTTGGACCAAAAATTCTTTGAAATAGGCGGTAATTCCGTAATTGCCATTGCAGTTATGAATCAGCTTTCTAAGGCGGGAATACAAGGAGTAACCATTCGTACTATTTTCAACTATCAGACCATACGGGAATTATCAGAATATCTAGATAAGTTTGAAGGAGAAGAAATGGGACTGGTTCGTGTAGAGAGTCAGGAATCCTATCCGCTATCTTCTGAACAAAAGGGTATTTTGTCGTATTGCATGTTAAATCCAGAATCTAGAGCATACAATCTGACAGCAGTGTTTGCGATGACAGGAAATATACAGATTACGCATATCAAAGAAGCATTTGAGACGATTTATCAACATAACGAATCGTTTCGAACACAATATATCATAGATGAAGCTGGGATGAAACAGATTATACAGGAAAAGCCTTATGATGGATGGGTTGTGGAACAGTGTGGCCATCAGTTAACAGAAGATGAACTTGGACAGATTATCTACGAATTCAATGAGCCATATTCATTAGAAGATGGAGAGTTGCTTCGTACAAAATATGTAATGGAGGATGAAGAACATGGATATCTTCTAGTGGGATCTCATCATATTGCAGCAGATGGAGTTTCTATGGGAGTACTGTTTGAAGATTTTATTACGTTATATTCAGGCGGAATTGTTCCAGATAGAAGCCGTAGATATGTAGATTATGCTATTTTCTCATCCAAGACAGACACAAATGAATATCAAAAGAAAAAGGCTTACTGGATAGAAAAATTCAGCGATGGAATTCCAAATCTTACACTGCCATATGATTATGACAACGTGGAGGAAAGAACAGATAAAGGAGCTGTATTTACGTATGAGATAGGAATTGAACAGGTGAATAGTCTGAAGGAACGGGCAAGAGAATTAAGCGTAACAGCAAGTTCCTATCTGTTATCCGCATACAGCATGATGTTAATAAAATATACGGGACAGAAAGATATTGTCATAGGAATGCCATTTACAGGAAGACAATACAAAGAGTTAGAAGATGTAATTGGTATGTTTGTCAATACACTTCCAGTCAGGATAAAAGCGGATAAAGAAATGAAGATTACCGACTTCATCCGTAACATGAGTCAGGAAAGTGCTGCTTACATGGAACATTCGGGATATCATTTTGAAGAACTGGCAAAGGACTTAGGAGAAGAAGGAACATCACAAAATCCTTTATATCAGGTTATGTTTACATTCCAGAATACTCGTTCCAAAGTGGAAATCACAGACGTTGTATCGCCTAAGATGGAGTTCTCTGTGGATGGTATGGATGTTAAGAGTGTCAATTATGATAGAGGAATTGCAAGAGCAGATATTATGCTTGAAATTGTAGAACGAGACAGTACTTATGTATGTTATTTTGAGTATAGTACAGATTTATTCAAAGAGAAGACAATCAGGCGAATGGCACAGAGCATGGATAAGATTCTGAGTCAGATGCTTTCACAGCCACACATGTATATGAAAGACCTAGATGTGATAGGAGAGGAAGAACGCCAGCGGATTCTATATCAATTCTGCGGTCCAAAGGTTGCAATTCCAAAAGGGTATGGAGTGATACCAGCGATCATGTCTATGGTGGAAAAGTATCCAGAGAAGACGGCGGTAGCAACGAATGGGAAAAGGTGCAGTTATAAAGAGCTTAATGAACGGTCACAAAAAGCAATGCAGATGTATGGCAGATATGGAGTAAGGGTGGAAGAACCTGTTGTCATGATGCTAGAGCGCTCAATAGAACTGATATCCTGCATTATGGGAGCATGGAGAATAGGGGCTTCCTACATTCCAGTTGGAATTGATTACCCAGTAGAGCGAATTAAAACAGTGGTGGAAACATCGGGTGCAAGATATATTGTAACGCAGAAACAATATATTTCCAAAGAGATGAAAGAGACATTTGGAGAGAGATTACTGTATATTGAGGAAGAACAGGAAAAGGAAGAAAATGCGTTAGAAACGATAGCAGAACAAAGCTATCAAGGGGAAAGACTTGCATATACCATTTTTACATCAGGATCTACAGGAAAACCAAAGGGCGCAATGGTTGAGCACGCAGGTATGACAAATCATATTACAGCAAAGGTAAATGACTTAAATATGTCAAATGATACCGTCATAGTCTTCAATGCATCGTCTTGTTTTGATATATCGGTCTGGCAGATGTTTGCGGCATTGACTGTTGGTGGAACGGTGATTATATTCTCTGAGGAAGACAATCAGAATACAGACGTTTTCTTACATAAAATTGTAGAAGAAGAGGTAACTGTGCTAGAAGTTGTACCAGCTTATCTGAGACTGATTCTAGAAGCTGCAGAAGTGAAGAAGCTAAAACTGGATAAGCTTAAGTATCTGCTCGTAACAGGAGATGTGGTGAGTGTAGGACTAGTAAACCGTTGGCTAGATACATTCCCTCAGATCCCAATTGTTAATGCATATGGTCCAACGGAGGCTTCAGATGATATTACCCATTGTATTCTGTCTGAAAAGCTGGAAACGTTAAGTGTACCAATCGGTAAGACACTGCAAAATCTATATATTTACGTCGTAGATGATGAAAATAAGCTTTGTCCTATCGGTGTAAGAGGTGAAATACTGGTTTCTGGAATTGGAGTGGGAAGAGGCTATATGAATCTTCCGGAGCAGACGAAGAAAGTGTTTGGAAATGATTTCTTTATTCCAGAACGAGGAAGACTGTATCGAAGTGGTGATAATGGCTACTGGTTAGAAGACGGAACCTTAATGATTGTGGGAAGAAAGGATTATCAGGTCAAACTGCATGGTTTTAGAATTGAACTTAATGAGATTACTTCTGTGATAGAATCTTTGGAGGAAGTGAAAGAAGCAGTTACTGTAGTAGTAGAGCAGGATGGCAATAAATACTTATGCAGTTACTACTCCAGTGAACATGAGATAAAGGAAAAGATAGAAGACTGGGTGTCCAAAAAACTTCCATATTATATGATACCGTCAGTTTTTGTACATATGGAAGAACTTCCTCATAATGACAATGGAAAAGTAGATAGGAAAAAACTGAAGAAACCAAAGATTGAGATAGCTGAGAAAGAATTTAAACAGGCAGAAACAGAGAAAGAAATCAGTTTAGAACAAGTATTAAAAAAGATATTTTCATTACAGAAAATCAACATGAATGATAGCTTCTTTGAACTTGGTGGAGATTCCATTCTTGCCATTCAAGTTGCTACAGAGATAAAAGCACATGGCTATTACGTGGAGATAAAACAAATTCTGAAATCAGAAACACTGAGTGATATTGCACATTCTTTGGTCAAGAGTACTGAGATGAAAGACGAAAACATGGAAGGTAAATTCCCACTAAGTGCGATGCAGAAGAAATATATATCGGAATTACAACTGTTTGATACTTACTGGAATCAGAATCTTAGCTTTGCTGTAGAAGGCAGGCTGACACGGGATGGAGTTTTGGCAGCATTAGAGCAGCTAGTGAAAACAAATGACTCCTTAAGACTTCGATTCAAGGTGGAAGAAAATGAAATCTGGCAGGAGTATGAAGCGTATCAGGAAGGAGAGGTTCTATTCGAAGAGCATACCAATTTATCTTTAGAGGAACGTAGTAAGATCTGCAGTTACTTAAATGAACAGGTGCAAGTAAAGAATCGAATTAATTTGGGATGTTTGGTAGAACATCAAGAAAAGGGAGATTATGTTCTATTGGTTGTGAGCCATCTAGTAGCAGATACCCTTTCCTTGAGAATTCTAATGAAGGAATTCTTGGAGACATATGAAGCTTTTAAAAATGGAACAAGCTTGCTGAGCGGAAAAACGAATTCTTATAAAACCATGGTTGCAAGGTTATCAGAATATTTTGAAAAAGATGGAGAATACGAGAGTATATCCTATTATACAGACAGCTCCAGACTAGAAGAAGTGAAGCAAATATGGGGTGAGGATGCATTTGCTACAGAAGAGGAGTACGTTAATACGCAGATTGAGATAGATGCAGATATTGTAGATGCGTTAAAAGAAGGGGCAGCAAAGATTTATCAGAGTGGACTCGATGTGCTGCTGCTTGCAGGAATTGGTATGGCGCTTAATGAAGTTGCAGGAGTGTCAAAAGCCTGTATCTTTATGGAAACAGATATGCGTTTCGCACAATTGCCAGACCTCGATATATCTCATACAACGGGTTGGTGTGCCAGTGAATATCCAGTTGTATTCTCTGTGGATTGTTTGTTAGCGGATTGTATCATAAAAGCCAAAGAGAGCCTTGATTCGATTCCATTTAACGGTGCAGGATATCTAGAAGTGGAAGAACATTTGAAAGCGCAGGGAATTACTTATCCCGCTGAAATTATGTTTAATTACATTGGAGTATTTGAAGGGGAAGTGGGTAATGGATGCCATATTCTTAGAGAATTAAGTGGCTTGCGATATGGAAAGAAGAACCGTCATGGTTATGGCTTGGAAATCGAGAGTGGTATCTATGAGAATAAACTGATTTTAGAATTGTCTTACAAAGCAATGCTTGTTGGCGAGGAATTTATCAGCAAATGGAAAAATGCATTTATCAATAACATTAAGAAAATTGCGGACTTCCTAAGTGGGCAAAAATCATGGATTGCAACACCTGGTTTTTATGACAATCCATATATCACAGGAGAAGAACTGCAAAAGATATTGAATTGTAAATTTCAGATAGAAAAGATTTATCCGCTAACACCTGTACAGCAGGGCATGTTATTTTACTGGTTGCAAAATGCCGACTCAGATGAGTATTTTGAACAGTTTTCATTACAGATTCAGGGACAAGCCGATCTGGAGCGATTTACTCTCTGCTATAAGAGAATGATTGAGAAGTATGAGGTGTTACGAACAGGACATTAGGGTGCCACAGCAGATTGTGCTTCAGACGAGAAATGAGACCGTACAATATGTGGATTGTAGTGCCTATTCAGAAGAGGAAAAGCAATCATTTATTAGAAATTATTTGAAAGAAGACAGGGCAAGAGGATTTGACTTGGAAAAAGACATAATGCTTCGGATTACACTGATTCAGTTAGCAGAGGACAGATACCAGCTTGTTTGGAGTTTTCATCATATAATTCTGGATGGATGGAGCTTTGGAAAACTGGTACAGGAATTTTTAGCTTGCTATGCAGATACAGACGAGGAATTAGGACAGCCAGTGACACATTTTAGTGAGTATGTGAAGTGGAGAAGCAGAAAGAATCCTGCATATTCTGTCAAACAATTTGAAGCGTATTTATCTGGAATTGAAGAAACCACCTCGTTTGTGGGAAGAAAAAATGGGGAAGGCAATCAGGTGAACGAGTATACCTTTATGCTTTCTAAGACTTCCTTGCCAGAGCTCAAAGAATACTGTAACAAAAATCATGTTTCTGTCTATACATCAATTGCAGCAGCTATTTTAAGATTATTACAGATTTATAATATGAGTTCGGATGCGGTAATTGGAAATGTGGTATCGGGAAGAAGAACAGAACTTCCAGGAGTAACCGATATGGTTGGAATGCTCATTAATACACTTCCATTAAGGGCGACAGTAACAGAACAAGAAAAGTTTCATGAACTAGCCAAATCAGTGGAAGAAGGAATCAGTCTTTTAGAGGAGAATGCGTATACATCACTTGCAGAACTTCAGTCTGCATATTTTCAGGGAAATGCATTCTTTGACTGTGTAATTGCCTACGAGAACTATCCGTTTGAGAAGGAACTTATGAAAATTGCCAATAATACAGGTAAACGTCCATTTACCGTTTTGGAAACATCATTTTTTGAACATACCAACTATGGCTTGTATATTAGTATATTCCCTGAAGAGGAAAGTATTTCGTTTAAGATATGTTACAACACAAGCAGATATGATGAAAGAGATTTAGAACAGTTTGCAAGGCATTTAGACCTCGTATTGCAGCAGGTAAGTCAGAAAGAAGATATTCGAATAAAGGATATTACTATTCTTACAGAAGAAGATAGGAAAGCATTTGCATCAGTCAATAAAACACAAACAGATTACGACCATGATTTACTTGCATTCCGTCGTTTTGAAAGAACAGCCAGATGTTATCCAGATAAAGTTGCTATTATTTGCAAGGGGGTAACCTTGACGTACCAGGAACTTAACCAGCGTGCTAACATTATTGCCCATAAGCTGCTTGCAGTTGGATTGAAAAAGGAAGACTGCGTCGGAGTCATGATGAAACGAAGCGTTAATCTAGTAGCGGCTTTACTTGGAATTATGAAGGCTGGCGGAGTATATGTTCCATTACATCCTGAATTTCCAGTAGAGCGAATGGAGAAAATGGCACAAGACTGTAATATGGAAGTTGTAATTGGGGATGCGTTTGTATCTGGTTTTTCCTATGATAAGAGGAAGGTAATAGACTTAGAACAGCTAGATTATACGACGGCTTGCGATAATCCAGAACTTTTGGTATCCAAAGACTCTCCAGTATATATTTTATATACATCTGGAACAACTGGAAATCCAAAAGGTGTAGTCATACCTCATATTGCGCTAAATAACTTTATTATTGCGATGGAACAGAAACTGCACCTGTCAGAGTATCATAAAATTTTAAGTTCAACTAATTATACGTTTGATATCTTTGGGCTTGAGCTATATGTTTCATTAAGTAACGGTTTAGAAATCGTTCTGGCAGATGATAGAGAAAGATTAGAACCAGATGCACTAGCAGATTTAATAAAAGAACATGAAATTGATTTGATTCAGATGACTCCATCAGGAATTAAGATGCTTTTGACTGAGGAGTATGGCAAGAGTGCTATGAAAGGTTTAAAATGTATTTTAGTTGGTGGAGAAAAAGTATCCGATATCCTTTTGGCAGAATTGCAAATGAGTACAAATGCAGAGATTTATAACGTTTATGGTCCAACTGAAACAACAATCTGGTCAACTATAAGCAGACTGACTGATAAGTTAATTGTGGACATTGGACACCCTCTAGCGAATACATATGTTTACGTAGTAAATGAGGAAATGAGACAGGTTCCTGTAATGGTTCCTGGAGAACTTTGTATCGCGGGTGATGGACTTGCACTTGGGTATCGTAACCAAAAGGAACTAACCGATGAAAAGTTTGTACAAAATCCATTTGGAAACGGAAAGATGTATCGAACAGGTGATATCGTAAGATTTAATCACAAGCTGGAACTTGAGTACATTGGAAGAAAAGATAGTCAAGTTAAAATCCGAGGACACAGAATTGAGTGTGAAGAAATTGAAGGCGTTCTTTCACAGTATGAAGGTGTTGGCGAGTCAGTTGTCACAGGAAAGAAAGATGGATATGGCAATGAGTATCTAGTAGGATATTATGTAGCAAAAGAATCAGTTCCAGTGGAACAGTTAAAAGAATATCTGAAAGGAAAACTTCCAGATTATATGGTACCAAGGGTATACGTAAGATTAGACCGAATTCCGTTAAATGCAAGTGGAAAAGTGAATAAACGAGCACTTCCGGATATTGTGTCTGTCGATGTAGAGGATAACTATTTACCGCCAGTTACCAATACAGAGCTTAAGTTAGTGAAAATATGGGAGAGTATCCTTCATCGTCCACGAATAGGAGTACAGGATAATTTCTTTGAATTGGGAGGACATTCCTTACTTGCAGTACATATGTTAGCTGAGATTTCAAAGACATTTCATGTGAAGCTGTCAATTCGTGAAATCTTTGAAGGGCCGACTGTGAAGGCACTTTCACAAGTAATTGAAAGCAGAAACATAGAGGAAGAGAGTATACCGCATGCTGAAAAACAGGATGAGTACGAAGTTTCCCAGACGCAAAAGAGGATTTATCTGATGTCTGTTGCCAATCAGGACGAAGTGTGCTGGCATATGTCATTTGCAGCACAGATGAATGAAGCTATTGATATGGAGAAGCTGAATTATGCATGTCAGGAACTGGTTAATCGTCACGAAATACTTCGTACAACCTTCCATGCACATGGTGCTTCGATTACGCAGAAAGTACATGAAAATGTTTTATTTGAAGTTCAGGTCATCAAGACAGAAGATACAAAGTTAGAGGAAGAAATGGATAAGCTGCAGTCAATCCCATTTTATTTTGAAAAGCTATTCCTGATTCGTGTCTATGTACTGGAAAGCGAAAGCAAGAATCTGCTTTTTGTTGATATGCATCATATTATTGCGGATGGAGTATCTTTAAAAAATATTATCAATGAGCTGATTCAGGTATATCGTGGAATATCACTTGAAGGCGAGGAAGTGGTACAGTATAAAGATTATGTCGCATACGAGAAAAAGGTCAGAATGTCACAAAGCTATCAAGATGGAGAAAAATTCTATCAGAAACTGTTCAAAGATTGTAAGAAGACAGCATATTTGATTCCAGACTATAGAAGGGAAGCAAAGCGATATTACGAAGGGGATTCGATTACCATATCTTTTACAGAACAGGAATATGAGAACATTGAAAGCTATATCAATCAGAATGAATTGACTTTATTTATGTTTTTGAGTTCCACGTTGGCTATTCTGATGAAAAAAGTGACAGGAGAGGGCAATGTAGTGATTGGAACTCCGATATCCGGAAGAAATCACAGTGCGCTGCTTCATAGTATTGGAGCATTTATCAATACGATACCACTAAGATTTCAGGTTCAGGAGCAAGCACAGCTTACCGAGCATTTTGCAGAGTCAAAGAAAATGATTTTAGATTGCTTTGAGCATCAGATCGTATCTTTTGACGATATTGTAAAAGCATCGGGCTATGTAGGTGAGAATGGAAGAAATCCGCTGTACGATGTTACATTTATTATGCAAAATACAGGGGTAGCCCAAATGGAAGAAGCAGATCCGGGAGTTTCAATTTATCCTTTGAAGCGAAAGACCGTTAATAGTGATTTGCTATTTGAGGCAGAGATTATAAGGAATAAATTGTGCATAACACTAGAATATATTACAGAGTTATACTCAAAAGATACAGTAGAAAGACTGATAGAACAGTACAAGCAGATGATTCTGGATATTGTTTGTGAAAAGAGCAGTTTGATTCGGGGACTTCAGTTGCAGAAAGAAGAACAGGATGAATTAAGCTTAGATCTGACAGATGATTTCTTGGATTTACTATAAATAAGGGGGCATGTAGGATGTGTGGAATTGCAGGTATGTTTGACCTGATAGGGGAAAACAGATTACAGCGGGATATCATTCAAAACATGTTACAGACATTGAAACACAGAGGACCAGATGCACAGGAAGTATTTATGGATAAAAAAGCATGTCTAGGTTTTGCAAGGTTGAGTTTTCTCGATCTTGCAGGAGGCATGCAGCCGATTTTTAATGAGAATAAAAAGTTGGTTCTCATCTGTAATGGAGAAATTTATAATTTTCGGGAATTGAGAAAAAACTTAGAAGCCAAGGGGCATGTGTTTTGTTCTAATGTAGATGTGGAAGTGATTTTACATCTCTATGAACAGTACCAGGAAAAAATGCTTAATTATTTAAATGGGCAGTTTGCATTCGTCATTTATGATGTGGAAAATCAGGAAATATTTTGTGCCAGAGACCACATGGGAATTGCGCCATTCTTTTACACTATTCAAGATAATAAATTTTTGTTTGCTTCGGAAATTAAAGCTTTGCTGGAGTATCCAGGTATAGAGAAAAAACTGAATTTATATGCAGTGGATCAGCTTTTGACATTCCCAGGATGTCTTGCACCTCAAACCTTTTTCGATGGCATCCATGCACTGGAAAATGGACATTATATGAAAATACGAAAAGCAGAAGATGTGGTGCAGAAAGAATACTGGGATATGAGGTTCCCAGAAGAGATAGAAGACCGCGGCGAGCAGTATTACATTGAGAAACTATATACAACATTAGAGAAAGCAATCAAAAATCGTTTATTTGCAGATGTTCCAATCGGTTTCTATATCAGTGGTGGATTAGATTCTTCTATTATCGCTTGTATGATTCACAAACATATGCAGACAACGTACCATTCATTTGCCATTGATTTTTCGGATAGAAGCATTTCAGAATCTAAGTATCAGCGAATCATACAAAGGCAGGTAAAATCGGTTCATCATAAAAAATTATTTACAGAGCATGATATTAGCCGATATATGAAATCTGTTATCTATCATGCAGAAACGCCACTGCGTGAGAGTTATGATACTGCGTCCATGGCATTATCTGAAATGGTTCATCAGAATAAGATAAAAGCAGTGCTAACAGGGGAAGGTGCAGATGAATTATTCTGTGGCTATGTAGGCTATAAGTTTGATGTTACACGAAAGCATCAGGAACATTTTCTAAATGACGAAGAACGAAATATAAGTGCACTTGTATTTGGAGATCCAGATTTCTTCTATGAGAGGAAACTGGCTGACTTAGAAAGAGTAAAGCGAAAACTTTACGCCAGTGACAAGGCTGCAGCATTAGATGAGTTTTCTGCAATTAAAAGACCATTATTCCATGATGGCACCCTAAAGGGGCTGGATATGCAGCAGAAAAGAAATTATGCAGACTATAAGCTAAGGCTTCCGGAACATCTGCTAGCAGACCATGGGGATCGAATGGTATTTGCCAATTCAGTAGAAGCAAGGTATCCATTTCTAGACCAGGAAATGGTTGAACTAGCTCTTCAGATACCATCCAAATATAAACTCAATAAAGATTTAAATGAAAAATATATTTTGAAGAAAATGGCAAGAGGTCTTGTGCCAGATCAAATATTAGACAGAACAAAATTTGCATTTGTCGCCAATGGAGTGCCAGAACTAATAAAATGCGAGGATGAATATGTTCTGGATATGCTGTCTTATTCAAACATAAAGAGGATGGGTATCTTTAATGCCGATTATGTGGAAACGTTAAAGCAGCAGTACCATACGGAAGGATTTAAATTAAATCTTCCGTTTGATACAGATTATCTAATGTTTGTTTTGACAGTAAGTATATTTTGTAATATATTTATGGAGTGAAAGAAATGTGGAAATAGAAGGAATGGAGGGAGACATTGAATAACCAACATATTATTCAAAGAATATTAAAAAAGAGTTTTGAAAAAAATGCAGAACGTAATGCGATTTGTTATCAGAATCACTATTATACATATGAAAAAATTGACCAGTATTCCTCCTTTTATGCCGAGCAAATCCTTAAAAATTCCCCTGCTGGAAAAGTAATTTCAATCCTGATGAAGGATACGTTTGAGGCAATTTGCGCAATTGTAGGAGTTATTAAGGCAGGAAAATGTTTCATGCCAGTTGATGTAAAATATCCTAAAAATATGGTTAAAAATATGGTCAAAGGACATGCAGATTTTGTACTGACAGATGATGCAGGAAGTATTATGTTAGAAGATATCATTTCCAGAGAGAACTATGTTGTGTGTAAGCGGGATGAGACTATTGGAAAAAACATAGCTTTTACGGAAGATTGCGATGAGCAGTCACCTCTGTACATTTATTTTTCTTCTGGTACAACAGGATTACCAAAAGGAATTGTAGGAAGAAATATTGGTATGTATCATTTTATTAGCTGGGAAGTAAGAGAATTTCAGATTACCAGTGACTTTCATGTTTCACAATTTACACCGATCTGTCATGACCCATTTTTACGAGATACCCTGGTGCCTTTGGCAGTGGGAGCCTGTATCTATATTCCGGAGGGAAGAGAAGAAATCTTAAGTGCAGTTAAACTTACGGATTTTCTAAATCGTAATCAGATAAATCTGGTACATGCTACACCTAGTCTGTTCCGGATTCTGATGCAGAATGAAGCAATTACAAAAGATGATTTTAGGGAACTAACTTATGTATTGCTTGCAGGAGAGCTGGTAAATGGAGAACTGCTAGAACGATGGTATGAATTATTTGATGAAAGAATCCAGCTGGTGAATATGTATGGACCGACAGAAACAACACTGGCAAAAATGTTTTACTGGATTCATAAGCAGGATGTAAAGCGAAATAGTATTCCGATTGGAAAAGCTATCTCAGGAACACAGATATTCCTAGTTGACGAAAATGGAGAACGCTGTTGTGTTGGCCAAGAAGGAGAAATCTATATTCGAACACCATATCGTACATTAGGATATTTAGATGACCCGGAGAAAACTGCTGAAAAGTTTATTCCTAATCCATTTGGTACAGGTGAAAATAAAGAGGATAAAGTATTTAAAACAGGGGATCGTGGAAGAATGCTTCCAGATGGTAATGTTGAATTTGTTGGGAGAGTTGACCGACAGATTAAAATAAGAGGTTTTCGAGTAGAGTTAGATGCAATACAAACGGTTCTTGAAAAATATGAAGACATAATAAGTTGCGCGGTGAAGCATTTTCAGATAGGAGAGACCATTCGAATAGTAGCTTATTATACGTCACAGCGAAAGCTTAATGATTTAGAACTGGAAGAACATATGAAAAAGACATTGCCAGAATATATGTGTCCGTCTGCATTCATTAAGCTGGAAAGTATGCCTGTTACCTCAAATAATAAGTTAGATTATAGTGCACTGGAACTGCCAGAAAATTTAGAGACAGAACCATACGTTGAACCTGCTGATGAAACGGAAGCCAAGTTGGAAAAAGTATTGTGTGAAGTTTTGAAACGGGAAAAATTTAGTGTAGTGGAAGACTTTATGCATGGTGGAGTAAGCTCACTTAACATTATGTTAATGATTAATCGAGTGTATGAAAACTTTTCCTATGAACTTTCCTTGGCACAGGTCTTTTCAGGCTTATCTATCCGACAGCTTGCTAATACGATAAAAGAATGTGGAGTGAAAGAAGAGCAGACAATGCTTGATGTAGAAGATGGTATTATTGAGAAAACGCTTAAGGATGCAAGATACATCATCCTTAGAGTGGATGGACAGGATAGGAGAGTACTATTTTCAGAAGAAGAGGATATGGACATGTTGTCTTCTTTCATAAAGCAGAATTTTAATGAAGAATTGTATCCTGATTACATAATGCCGATGAGTGAAAATGCAAGTCTGTTAGAAGATGAAGTAGACTACGACGAAGAAGAGTTCCAAGGGGAAATGACGTTGCCTGGAACCTATTCCGATACAGATATGGAAGCTCGCTGCAAATTGCTGATTGAGCGCAATAGAACAGTTCAGAAAGCAGCAGTGAAAGAGAAGGAGTGGAGAAAGGAACCATATTCATCTGCCCAGATTATTCGGAGCAACTTTCCTGAGAATAATGTGACGTTTCTTTTCTTGCACGGAATGCTTGATGAGGAAGCATTACAGGAAGCATTTGTAGAAGTATTAAAAGGAGAAGAATTGCTTCGATGTGTGAAGCAGAGTGAATACAGTTTTCGATGCTATGGGGAGATCGGACCGATTGATATTCCTGTTTTGGACATATCCATGTACCGTCCAGAATGTCAAAATCGGCTCGTAAACAAAGAGCTTGCCCAGTATTTTTATCTTACACCATATGATGAAAGAGATACCTTCTGCTGGAGGGTAGCCCTAATTAAATGCACTGAAAGTAAGCATATTTTGTGTTTCTGTGCAGAACATCTTATTTTTGATGGATATAGTCGTGAGATATTTGAGAATGAGTTCAAGAAGTTCTATCAAGCAAAAAAGAATCATATGGCAGTTAAGGCAAAAAAAAGGGAAAGCTTTTTTAGCTACAATGAAAAAGTAAAGCAGCAAACAGAGGATAAGATGAAAGACGCTGATTATCTAAAAAAGGAAGATTTCTTCCAGGAAGGTGGACAAGCAAAAGGATTACCGACGCAAGGAGAAATATCAATCTATCAGCATACAATTTCTCTGGATGCGTTAATTGAAAATCATCCGGAAAAGGAACAGGCAGAACTTATTTCAGAAGTGTCCTATAAACTGTTTCTTCATGTAATGGCAAAATTAGATGGAAGCAGAAAAATACCATTTCTTACGATTAGTGAGGGAAGAAAACTGGGTGAGTATTCCTGTTTTGACTGTGTAGGAGAATTTATAGATTACGTGCCTTATATAGGAGATGTGGAGGAAGAAGATGATTATCAAGAGTATTTACAATACTTGAAAAAAATAGAGTCAGACGGAATTCGTATTACAGATATATTTGAACTATCTGGTGAAAAAGTAAAATTTCAAGGTTATCTTTCAAATATGAAGGCAGTTTATAATTATCAGAACTACAGAATTGTAAAGAGGCAGGAGTGGATTAAGAAGAGTGAGGAAAAAATCGTTAATTTAAAAGGTCTGTTAAATTATATTGTTCGTCCAAAAGAAAGTGCGTTGGAAATCATTCTAGTGTATAATAAAATGATACCAGATTTTCAGGAACTGCTAGAAAGCACATTTGCTGAAATTATTTAGCCATAAGGAGGAGTATAAGTGAAAGTAATCATGAAATATGTGTTGAAAAACATGTGGGAGAAGAAGGGGAGAACGTTACTCATCGTGATTGCAGTAATGTTGTCTACTTCCATATTTTTCAGTACACAGTCCTTGTCTAAGAACTTAGAAAATATTTATCTCAATGTAATCAGGAAAGATTTTGGTTCAGCCGATATTTCAATTTCGAGCGGTTCTAGCCAGAAGAGTCAGTTATTTGAAATGGATGAGATAAATAAAATAAAATCTGATTATGAATCGGTAACTGGTGTATTCTATGCGACAGGATTTTATAAGCACAAAAAGGAAAACCTGCAGGTTAAATTATGCGGTTACAAGAGCTGTTCAGATTTAGATGATGTGAATCCAGTGGTGATAAAAGAGGGAAAAAAGAGTTCTTATACGCTAGGAATTAAGGATATTGTTATCAGTACAAAAACGGCTGAACAGTATAACTTACATGTTAATGATAAGATGAAAATCCGAATTAGTGGGGAAGAAAAGGAATTTACCATAATTTCCATTGCCCAGGCGGATAGAATGTTTCGAGATACAGGCGCTAATATACCAGCAATTGTTTCACAAAAGATGTTAAACGACTGCTATATGTCTGAATCAAAAGTAAATACCATTTTAGTCGGTTTGAAAGAGGACCAGAAGGTAGATAAGGAAATCGACAGACTGAGTAAATTATATGAGGATCAGGAAGTTTCTGAGCTGTTAACAGAAAATACTGCGAAAGCTTACACAGATCGTATTACGGTATCTTTTTACCTAATGTCAATTGCTGTATTTTTCATTAGTATCTTTCTGATTTATTCATCCTTTAAGGTAATCAGTATTGAGCGTATGCCTATTATAGGGCTTTTTAGAAGCATTGGTTCCACTAAAAAAATGACCAATCTTATGATGTTAATAGAAGCAGTTGCATGTGCGGTCATAGGTGGATTGATTGGCTGTGCAGCGGGAGTGGGAATGTTATATGTCATGTTGTATTTCTCCTCTGATGGTGCAGAATTTACAGTGGAGTATTCCTTTGGATGGATGTTAATTAGTTTTGGATTTTCCATATTGATTGCATTAGTCAGTGTTCTGATACCAATGCTTGCATCTAATAAGTATCCAATTTCAGTTCTGATTAAGAGCCAGAAGGAAGATGGCAAAGTGGCAAAATTCTCTCCAGTCTTATTTGGAGTCAAATTGCTCTTATTTGCAGGAGTTCTGATTGGAGTCAAACTGGTTCCAGACAATATCATCTTATACTATGGAACAGGTGCCTGCGTTGCTTTGATTGTACTTCTTATTCTGATTGTTTATGATGTGGTGAAGCTGCTGTCTATTATCTTGAAACCATTGATTACGCTTATATTTAGACATGAGGGCATCATAGCAGTTAAGAATCTGAATGAAAGCACGACTACAATCAATAACGTAAGGCTTTTAACTATCAGTATGACAGTCTTTTTAATGATTAACGTCTTCGGTGACAGCCTGATTACTTCTATTATCGATTTCTTTGGCGACAGCCAGTATGAAATTGAGATTACAGGCGAGAATATTGACGATGATTATTTAGATGAACTTAAGACTGTGAATAATGTGGAGGCTGTTTATCCGATGTATAAAAAGAGCAATGTAAAGATCAATGGAAAAAACAGTACCATTCCAACATTATGTAGTGTCAACAAAGAGCAGTATCTGGATTTTTATAAATTCAATTATGATGATGGGGATAAACAAAAAATTATTGACAAACTTGCAGATGGAAATAACATTATCGTATCATCAACACTTAAGACTTCGTTATCATTAAAAAAGAATGATACATTATCCTTAAAGTTGAAGGACGATAAAGCCGTAAAATTTAAGGTTATTGGGTTCTATGATACCTTGGAAAGTACGGCACTTATGGATATCGATGTAATGAAAGAAAATATTGGGGATACATACTATAGCACATGTTTAGTCAAAGGAACCAAACATACTGAGGTTGATACTACTACGATGAAAGAGAAACTTGCAGTAACATCAGGTGATAAAGATGTTCAAATAAAAACAGTAGATGAAATAAAAGATGCTTCTATTGAATCTAATAAACAGATCGTTTCCATCATGCAGCTGTTTAGTTTAATAACACTTTTGATCGCTGTATTTGGTATTGTAAATAACATAATAGTAAGTTATATGGAAAAGAGACGTATATTTGCAGTACAGCGTTCCATCGGCATGAGTAAGTTCCAGCTTGTTAAGATTGCTTTAGTAGAAGCACTTCTTACGGGTATTATTGGTTCTGTTCTTGGAATTGCAGGAGGAAACGGACTGCTATATATTGCACCTAAGATTATGATGAGTTTAGGATTGCGACTAGTTATGCATATTACAGGTATACAGATACTTGTATGCGTTGGAGGAAGTGTTCTGCTTACAATATTGACCTCCATTCGTTCAGCTGTAAAGACTTCAAAGGCACAGATTATCGAAGCAATCAAATATGAGTAGGATGGAGGAGCGTTATGAGTAAAATAATTGAGATTCAAGATTTAAAAAAGACGTTTAATATGGGCAGAACAACCAATGAAGTATTAAAGGGAATTAATCTTTCTATTGACAAAGGGGAATTTATATCCATTATGGGCCAATCCGGTTCTGGCAAAAGTACTTTACTTTACTTAATGGGGGCACTTGACAGGCCGACATCTGGTACTATTAAGATTAATGGAAAAGATATATCCAAATTATCCGATAAGGAATGCAGTATTTTCCACCGCAGAGAAGTTGGATTTGTATTCCAGTTTTATAATCTGGTGCCAAACCTGAATGTAGAAGACAATATTCTGCTTCCTGTATTGCTAGATCATAGAAAGGCAAGAGATTATGAAGATAGACTGGGAGAGCTGTTAGAAGCAGTTGGATTGGAAGAGAGAAGAAAATTTACACCAAGGGAACTTTCTGGCGGCCAACAGCAGAGAGTGGCAATTGCCAGAGCTTTAATTATGGACCCTGACTTGATATTTGCAGATGAACCAGTTGGTAATCTGGATAGCAAAGCGGGAATTAAAGTAATGGAACTGTTACGTGATATTAATAAGAAATATAATAAAACAATTGTGCAAGTTACCCATTCACCAGAACATGCAACCTATGGAACACGATTGATTCATATCAAAGACGGAATTGTTGACGAAACTAAGTAAAAAAAGAGTAAAATATGTACCAATAAGCCTAAGAAAATAGAAAGTAGGAGGATTGATATATGAAGATAAAAACGTTAGTGGATACACTTTTCCAAGCAGAAAGACTGGGGAATGACATTCGTTTTGTCAAGGAAGAAAATGTGGAAACGACAATTTCTTATCATGACTTTCGAAGAAAAGCACAGGGATGTCTTACACAGTTAAGGAAAGCTGGCATTAAGCCAGGAGATGAAGTGATTCTTCAGGTACCAGACAATGAAAGTTTTCTATATTGCTTCTGGGGGTGTATTTTAGGAAAGGCAGTAGCGGTTCCAGTACCAATTGCAACTAGTGAATCAGAATACTTGAGAGTATATAAAATTTGGAAAATTTTAAAGAAACCCAAAATTATCTCCTATGATGCTTACATGGATAACATGAAAGAATATTTACAGGTACAAGGGGAAGAGCAGTTATGGGAGACGGTAAGTTCTAATTACATAAATTATAAAAACATTAACGGAGAAGCAGAACCTTCAGAGCCAGAAGCTGTGAACGAAGAGGACTTGGCTTATATTCAGTTTTCATCAGGTTCCACTGCAGACCCAAAGGGCGTGAAACTTTTACACGGACAAGTCGTGTGTAATATGGAGGGTATTGTGGAGGCTGGACAGATATTAAAGGATGAAAAGGTTATCTCATGGATGCCATTGACACATGACATGGGACTGGTTGGATTCCATTTGGCAGCGATGTTCCATGCAATTCATCATTGCATTGTGCCAAGTGCTTATTTTATCTCGAATCCTCTTGGATATCTAAGGCTGATTACGAAAGGGAGATATAATATAACGGGATTCCCAAATTTTGGATATGGCCTAATTATGAAAGAGCTCTTAAGTAAAAAGCCTACTGATATCGACTTGTCCAGTCTGCGACTGATATTTAATGGTGCGGAACCCATTTCAGTAGACATGACAGAGAAATTCTGTGCAGTAACCCATGTGAAAAAGAGTGTTATCTATCCAGTTTATGGAATGGCAGAAGCGGTGCTGGCGATTGCGTTCCCAAAACCAGGAAGAGATTTTCATTATATCTGTGTAAACCGGGATAAGATTGTATATGAAGAACCAGTAGAAGTATGTGCAGAAGACGAATTTAAAACCATTAAAATTATGTCTGAGGGCTATGCGGTAAAGAATTGTAAGATTCGAATCAGCAATCGGGAAGGAAATGAACTTTCAGATGGATATGTAGGGCAGATTATGCTGAAAGGCAAAAATATCTTGAGCAGCTATTATGAGTCTACTGCCAGCATGAACGACATATTTGATGAAGATGGATGGTACAAAACAGGCGACTTAGGATTTATTTATGAAAACGAAGTGTATGTAGTAGGCCGAATTAAAGATATTATCTTTGTAAATGGACAGAATTATTATGCAGATGCAATCGAAAAACGGATAGAATCTGTATTTCCAGATTTATATGGAAAGGTTGTTGCCTGTGGCATTAATAATATGGGTCAGAATACAGATACAATTGTTATCTTTGTAGTATGCGAGATGGAACAGGAAACATTTATTCAAAGGGCCAAAATGATTCAAAAAGAATTAGCAAGTTATTTTGGTATTGTAGTTGAGAAAATCATACCAGTCAGTCAGAAATTTACAACCATGAGTGGTAAACTACAGCGTTTCCGTTATGTAAAACTCTACAATGAAGGTGCGTATGAGTCGGTTAGCAGTCTCATTCATGATGAGTTAGCAATCACAATGGAGGATGCAACACCTTTACATCTTCCAAAGAATCAAATAGAAAAAGAATTATCCGACATATGTTGTGAACTTCTAGGACTAAATAGTATAGATGTACAGCAGAACTTATCAGAGTTTGGAATGAGCTCTATCATGATTATGCAGATGTATACAAAGATAAGTGAGAAGTATCAGGTAAAGATTGCGCTTGCAGATGTTTTTTCCCATCCTAATATTGAAGCGTTAGCGGAGAAAATTGAACAACTGCGCAATTGCAGTTTTGCTGGTGTAGTTTTGGCAGGTAATGTAGTGAGCCAAACAGGTGAAAGCGAAGTTGTCCAAAAAACAATTTCTCTGGATGGTGAAATAACAAGACTAATTAAAGAGAAAGAACAGCAAAGCAGAGATAAATTGAACAGCATCATTTGTTGTTCTTTAGCAGCTACATTATCGCAAATGGTTGTTGATAAAAACTTTACATTTTACTATGCTGATAATGAGGATGATATCTATGCACTTACGTTGGATGAAGATAAATTAAAAGACTTTAATGTTTTGTATAATTATACATTGCAGAAATTATTGCAAAATAAAGTTGCGGAAGATGTAGAGATGCAATTTAATAATGGTAAAAGTTTATTGATTTTATACTCAGATAGCAGCGAGAATAAAGCTAAGAAAGAGGAAATATTTGATTTCATCGTGGGTATAAACAGAACTAGAGAGAATGGAGAAATATGTTTTTGCTATAAGCCTGATAGGATAGGTCATGAAACATGTCAGAATTTCATAAACACGTATGCTAATGTATTTTGTAATATGATCGAGCATATTTGAGTCAGATTTGTCCATGGATACATTCCTCTTTGGTGAAAATGTCCTTTGGAATGAGTCATGAAAATTTGATACAATTAATCTAAACGAGTAGCAGCAATTGCGTAAAGCCAGTTGTTGCTACTTGTTTGATTTAGGAACTGAAAATATTGGGAGTTTATTAAGAAGATTTTCATCAATTATCATAGCTATGATTTCAAAAAGTATCTAAAAGGTTTGAAAAATATAACAGACATGATACTATAGATATAACAGATTTTTAGATTGAGATAGAAATTAAATGGAATGCCAAAATAAGTTATAGGAGGGGAGTAAGCGGATGAAGATAGTAATGATTCATGGGCAAAGTCACAAGGGGAGCACTTGCATGGTGGCGAGACAACTTGCACAAAAGATTATTAAGAGAACAGGAAATGAAAGTGAACTACAGGAATTCTTTTTGCCAAGAGATTTTAATGAACCATGCAGAGGCTGTTTCACATGTTATCAGAAAGATTTAGAGAACTGCCCGCATTTTAAGAAGTTACAGCCTATTACGGATGCAATGTTAGCAGCCGATTTGCTGATTTTAGCAAGTCCAGTATATGTGTACCATGCAACAGGTCAAATGATGAATCTGTTGGATCACCTTGGAACCTGGTGGATGGTTCATCGTCCAAAGAAAGAGATGACGAAAAAGCAGGCAGTAGTTATTAGCACTGCCGCCGGTGGTGGAATGAAAAGTACTTGCAAGGATATGGCAGATAGCTTGGAAATGTGGGGCATTCGAAAGATATATCGGTTAGGGTTCGGAGTACAGGCCACAAAGCCAGAACAAATTTCAGAAAAAATAAAAAGCAGAATAGAGAGAAAAACGGATTCCCTTGCAGAAAAAATTGTTGCCAATGGGGGAAAGAGAGGAATGAATGCTAGAGGAAAGAGATTTTTCTATCTTATCCGTTTTGCACATTTACATTTTGAACCTGTGGAACCTGACTTTGGCTATTGGAAAAAGCAGGGGTGGCATGGGAAAGAGCGTCCTTGGAGGAACTGATGAAGAAAGAATGTATCAATGGGGAAGGATTACCATCAGGTTCAATGGAGCGCGTACTTGAATGATAGTAAAAAATGTTTGTGACTATAATAGGGAAATGGCTAAGTTATACAAAAAGAGTGCAATGGCTTTTCTGATTGCTGGAGTAGGGTTTATACTATTGCCTGTACTAGGAGTGACTATGCTGTGCTTTAACTGTACAGTTGGTATTTATCTTGCATATGGAAAATACAGAAAGATATTGAAGCTATATTCTTAAATCTCGATTTGTGAGCAAATCTGATTAATTGTTCTGTGTTGGATACGGATGACTATATCTTTGAAGAACACAGAGGAGAAGTGTTTAAAAAGTTATATGGACAGGAATATATTAAGTATTGTAGAAGGGTGAATCGTTGTAATTTGAATTAGAGATGGATTAAAATGTATTTTAGAGGAGTGGCAATCATGAATATTAAGATAGTAGACTTGCCGGAGATAGCTATTATTGGAAAAGAAGGATTGTGTACGGAAGATAACAATATAGTACAGGAGTTATGGGAATTGTGTAATTGTCATTTTAGTGAAGTGGAAGATTTGGGAATGAAAGAAAAAGATGGGTCTTACGTTGGTTTCTGGGGAGCTATGAGCGACGAAACGATGTCATTTATACCATGGACAAACAACTTTTCAAGGGGATTATACCTTGCGGGAATTGAGGTATCAAAAGAGGCCGATGCCCCTGAGGGGTGGACGAAATGGATAATGCCAGCAAGAAAGTATCTGGTTGTTGAGGTTCAGATGGAGAAATATAGAGAGACTTTTAAAGAAGTTATTGAGCATACAATTCCAGATAGGAAGGTGAAATTGTGCGGAGCAGTTTGTGATTACACGGAACCCAGGACGGGAAAGAATAAGTTGTTTTTTCCAATTGAGGAATTGTAGTGTGGATATGCGAAAGAAGGGGTAATTAGGAAAGGTAATACAGCCGATACAGCAATTGTAGGTCATTTTGGTAGTAAAACAGCACTTCCAGCAGGGCACAACTGGCTCAATCGCATTTTTGTTTCTTGCCATAGCAATAGGATTTTTAGCCGGAAATGGCGTGCTTGTTGCACAGCATTATGGTGTCAAAGATGAAGAAAAGGGATTGCAAAGGAGCTGCTTTCTCGTGTTGTAAAGGATGCAAAAGAGTATGGATGTGGGACAGTGCAAATTACTGCATCAGATATGGGCGTCAAGCTGTATACAGATTTTGGATTCGTTCATAATGAAAGTTTTATGCAGTATAAGCTTTGAAATAAAATGATATAGAGTAATATTCTATTACATAGGTTAATGAAAGACTAGAAGGAGAGAAAAAATATGAGGGACGAAAGAGAAAAGAGAGAGCAAGGCAAAGAGCTGTGGATTAAGAAACCATTGACACATATTGTAACGCTGGTGGGGATTGTCGCCATAAGTTTTAGCGTAGGCTTTATTACTTGTCAGACAAAGGCATGGAGAAAACTTCCTATTATAATGAATACTGATGGTGCTATATCAGAGGATAATTACACACTTACAATCAGTAATGTGAAAAAAGTGTTAAAGCCAGCAAGTGATTTAATTACCATAAAATACTGCTATACAGATGCAGATACATATGAAAATACCAAAGAACTCTTCGGCAAAAAAATACCATTTACCACAGATAAAGTTGTGTTTACTTATGATGGAACTGTAAGTGTCGGTGTTAACTTAGCAGAAGCAGATTATGAAATTGATAATGAGAATAAGATTATTGATATTACATTGCCAAAGATTGGTATTATTGCCAATGAAATCGATACGTCTTCATTTGAATTTCCATTTATATCAGATTCCATTTTTAATTCTACCGATATGAGTGATTATGTTAAATTAGTTGATCAGCTAAAAAAAGCCAAGGGAGAAAAGGTCTTAAATGACAAAGAATTTATGGACTCTGCAAAAGAAAATACTCAAACAGTTTTAAAGAGCTTCTTAACTTCGGCAGATACCACAAAGGAATACAAGGTTAATTTTAAATAGTACGGGAGGCAAAATTTATGTCACAAAGAATGTTTTTTTTCATATTGTTACTTGTAGGTGTGCTCCTTATTTATTTAGGAAAAGGAGCAGAAAAAGGAAAAGTGTTATTGATTAGTATCGGGATTCTTATCTCGTTACTAGGAGCATTTGGGATCTTTACGTCATTTCTATAATATTATAAATGGGTAGAAAGTAGTAATATTTACTTCTTTTTGTTAGTTGCAACTCAACTTTCAGTGATTTAGCGTATGCTCTATATAAGTAAAAGTAAGAAGGAAAAACAATATGAAGAAACAGAAAATATTGAAAAGAAGCCTTATAATTGCTGCTATAGTGCTAATTGCGTTAACAGCTGGAATGACATACTATGTAAAGGATTATTATCATGCTACACCACAGGCAATGGGGGCATTAACCTCTAATGAGACTGTTACTGTGAGAAATTTAGACAAGAACACGCTAGTCTTTGAACCTGCGAAGAAAGAATGTCAGACAGGATTTATCTTTTATCCAGGAGGCAAGGTGCAGTATGAATCCTACGCATCGCTTATGCAGTCCCTTGCAGAAAAGGGGATTGTATCAATTCTTGTGCATATGCCTTGTAATCTTGCTGTTCTTGATATGAATGCGGCAAATGGCTTACAGGATAAATTCCCAGAGATACAGAACTGGTATATTGGAGGCCATTCACTTGGAGGATCAATGGCTGCTTTTTATTTAGCAAAGAATGTAAAAGATTATGAAGGTTTGGTTCTATTAGGCTCATACTCCACGGTAGATTTAAACAATACAAATCTAAAAGTTATTTCTATCTATGGAACCAAGGATAAAGTCCTTAACATGCAAAAGTATGAGAAGAATAAAAAGAATCTTCCAAAAGAATTCGTAGAAAAGAAGATTGAAGGCGGCTGTCACGCATACTTTGGAAGCTATGGAGAGCAAAGCGGAGATGGAGAAGCTGATATTACAGAGGAAGAACAGAAAAAGATAACGGCAGATATGATTGCAGATTATCTGTTGAAGTAATGATAGGATGCACACGAGCGGTTAGGAAGACTGTCGCTAAAAGACAGCGACACCCGCTCGGCGCGGCAAAGTGCCTTCTCCATCAAGATTTAGGGCGGGGGAGTTGACGTGTCGAAGACACTTTGTTCTTGATAGAAATTCCGTTATATTTATACAAAACAAGTTATGTTTTTTACATTTCTTTGTGTGGTACTGTAATATTATGCTATAATAGTAGAGGTTTGTTCAAATAGTGCATGTAGAAGGAGCGTAGTTTTATGGAAGATAAGAAACAATTTTTTGACAATAATGATTATATTGTATGTAAAAAAATCAGCAAGATATTGCCATTCTTTACGCTAGTATATCCAGTCATTTTATTAATGTGTGTTTTAGGCGTCTGGAAGACCAGTATTACAAATCTAATTGTAACTTCTATTATTGGTATAATCGGTACTTGTTCCCCTGCTATTGCAATGAAATTGAAAATGCCAGTCAAACAGTGTAAGTATATTAGTATTATAGGCGTTATGTTTGCAGTATGTGCAATGGGGAGTGACCACACAATAGGTATTTATCTTACATATACAATAGGTCTTGCTGTAAGCTGTATGTACTTTGATAAAGTATTCACTCGTAATGTTGCTATTATAGGATATTTTCTGCTGATGATTTCTGTGTTCTTTAAACTCAATATGAATCTGCATCATTTTTTATCAGGTGGTCTTGGTTATACAATTGAATATATTGTGATGAGTGTTCTTTATATTAATATTGCAAAGTCCACTAGAAAACTTCTATTAAATCTGCATGATACGGAACATGTAAAACATATTGTAAAAAATTGTGAGGATGCATCTTCTAGTTTAGTGCAGGTTGTCAATCATCTTGCCAAGGCAGTTGAAGATACTGGTAATGCCAATAAGACCATTGTGACAGCAGCGGATAAGACTTTTGAAGACTGTAACAAGAGTATGGATCGTGTACAAAGTACCAATGAAAGCATAGAACAGATGAAATCAATGGCGGATCGAATAACGGATCAATCCAAAGAAATGATCGCCATCGCAGATAATACAACAGATGCTATGAAAGAGTATGTAAAACTGATGGATGAAGCGGTAAACAGTATGAATGCAATTAAAGGTACGTCCAATACAACAAGTGAATCTATTGATAACCTAACAAACTGTATGAAAGAAATCTCTTCTTTTGCAGGAGCCATTTCCAATATTACGACCCAAACAAATCTGTTAGCTTTGAATGCTTCCATTGAAGCGGCGAGAGCAGGAGAGGGAGGACGTGGTTTTGCAGTTGTTGCTGAACAGGTAAGAGTATTAGCGGAACAGTCAAAAGCTTCCAGTGATAGTATTGCGTCCATGATTCAAAGTATAGATGATGTTATTGAGAAAGCCAAATCAGCAATTAGCAATAATCAGGAGTCTGTCATAGAAGGAATTGAAATCATTAATAGTGCAAAACAGCGTGCAGAGCATATACATGATTTGCAAGGAGAAACCAAGGATAAAGCACAACAAGTATTTGATTACAGTAAATCAACAAAACAGCATGCAGTAGAAATTGTTTCTCAGGCAGAAGCAATCACGTTAGGAGTTCAGAATACCTTAGCACAGACCAATGAGATTTCAGAGGCGGCAAGAACACAGGAAACGGTTGCTAGTACTTTGGAAGAAACGTTTAACAAGGTAGATGCAATATCGAAGGGTTTATTCGAAATAAGCAGCAAGACATAACGAATATGAAGAGTATGATGATGCATGTATGAAGTAGAAAGTTTGTGCGCCATGAGCGCACTTTTTCTTTGCACCACATTAAAGCATTGCATTTTAACATGTCGAATGCTATACTAATAAAAAATAATGCAAAGAATAGTCTAGAAATTAAGGATTTGGGTTCGTTTATTAACTAGGAAAGTTCTCTGCGAGCCCTTCCCTAGTTAATAAAAAAGTGCCTTAAAAAACAGGACACAGGATGCACACGAACGAGTAAGGAAGTTAGTCGCTAAAAAACAGCGACACCCGTTCGGCGCGGCAAAGTGCCTTCTCCCTTAAGATTGAGGGGCAGGGAAGTTGAGAGTGTCGAAGACACTTTGTTCCTTAGTAACATTAAAAATATAAAGTTTCTGGAGGTATGTGATGATTGGTATTGTAGATTATAAGGCAGGCAATTCACATAGTGTTTTGAATGCGTGTACGCGAATCGGTGTTCCTTGCAAGTACATAAGAAATGCGCAGGATTTAGAAGATGTAACAGGAATTATTTTACCTGGAGTTGGTTCAGCGAAAGCCACAATGGATTCTTTACGAGAGATTGGCATCATTGAAGCACTGGAGAAAAAAGTATTAGATGAAAAAGTTCCGTTTTTAGGAATCTGTGTTGGATTACAGATTATCTTTGAACACAGCGAAGAAGGAGACGTTGATTGTCTTGGCTGGATAAAGGGACAAGTAGTTGGATTTGACAGAAAGAAAGTCAGAGTTCCTCAGATTGGCTGGAATGAACTGAAATTTGTGAAAGAAAGCCCTATGATAGGTGATTTAGGAGAACATCCTTATTTTTATTTTGTGAACTCCTATTATGCAGTGCCAGAAAATAAAGAAGATTTATTAGCAGTGGCTGATTATAATGGTGAATTTACCGCTATGATTCAGCGTGATAATATTTTTGCTTCCCAGTGTCACATTGAGAAAAGTGGTGAAGTTGGACTTAAGGTATTAAAACAATTTTGTGAACTAGGAGGTGCGTGTTCATGTTAGCTAAGAGATTGATTGCATGTTTTGACGTTATTAATGGTATGGTAACAAAGGCAAGCCAGTTCCAGAACAATATTGATATCGAAAAAGTTGAAATTGCAGCTCAGAAAAACTATGATTTACAGATTGATGAAATCATATTCTACGACGTAAAAGCAAGTGCTGAAAAAAGAAAAATTGACCTTGCTATGGTGGAAAAGGTTGCGAAAGAGGTATTTGTGCCATTTACAGTTGGTGGTGGAATTAAAACAGTAGAGGATATGTATGAGGTTTTGAAAGCTGGAGCTGAAAAAATCAGTGTGGACTCTATGGCAGTTCGAAATCCTCAGATTATTACAGAAGGTGCCAAAGCATTTGGTTCTCAATGTATCGTTTTAAGTATGCAGGTTAAGAAAGTTCCTAAGAGTATCAAGATTCCATCGGGATATGAAATTGCAATTGATGGTGCAAGAGTATTTACTGGCATGGATGCCGTTGAATGGGCAAAACGGGGGGAAGGACTTGGAGCTGGTGAAATCGTAGTTAATAGTATCGACTGTGATGGAACTCATAATGGATACGATTTAGAGATTACAGAGGAGATTTGCAATGCTGTTACGGTTCCTGTCATTGCATCAGGAGGTGCTGGAAAACCTGAACATTTATATGATGTATTTACAAAGACAGGAGCGTCTGCAGGTATTATTAGTTCCATGCTGTATTCTCCAAGGCTTCCAAGAAACTTTACAGTAAAGGAAATCAAAGAATATTTAGAGGGAAGAGATGTGTTAATGCGTCCTTACTATGATATAAAGTAGGAAATGAGAACTGTAAAAAGGCACCAAAAAATCTTGGTGCTTTTTATATGCTGTGAAATAAATCTTAACTGTTTTTTGGTTTTCTCTTGCCTTATATGCCTAATGAATGATATAATCAACAAAAGCATATTTTCAATAATTCTAAACAATTCTATGTTCAATTCTAAGTTTATCATTTCAGAAAATCTATGCTTTTTCAATCAAGTAAGAATTGGCAGGGATTTTCAGTGGGATGCTCTGCCGGATACGGAGGTATAAGTATGAAAAAGGACAAATTTAATCTAGTGCAGAGAAACTATAAGGACACTTTGTTTCGCATGATATTTAGCGATAAAGAGGCGCTTCTAGGCCTTTATAATGCAGTAAGCGGAAAAGATTACAAAGAACCAGATGAACTGGAGATTGTAACACTTGAAAATGCGATTTACATGAATCGGAAGAATGACCTGGCATTTGTAATTGACTGTTCTTTGAATTTGTATGAGCATCAATCAACAGATTCTCCGAATTTGCCAATGCGAAATTTATTTTACATA